>JALSRO010000230.1 GCA_026984715.1 Chromatiales bacterium
CCGAGCCAGCCGACGCCGCGGATCACCAGCTGCTCCTGACCCCGATCCATGTACCAGCCGCCGGCATTGCTGTTGTTGTTCTCCAGCGCATCCACCACATCCTGCTGGCTCAGGCCGTAGGCCAGCAGCCGGGAGGGATCGAGGTTGACCTGGTACTGCCGGACATGGCCGCCGAACGACAGCACATCGGTCACCCCGTCCACCGGCATCAGCAGCAGTTTGACCACCCAGTCATTGAGGCTGCGCAGCGCCATGGCGTCGTAACCGGCATCCTCGTCGGCCACCAGCAGATACTGATAGACCTGCCCCAGACCGGAGGTGTTGGGACCGATCTCGGGCGTGCCTACCCCTTCCGGGATCAGCTCTTTCGCCGACTGCAGCCGCTCGAACACCAGCTGGCGGGCGAAGTAGATATCGGTTCCTTCCTTGAACACCACGGTGATACCGGACAGGCCGGTCTTGGAGATGGAGCGCACCTCCTCCACGTCGGGCAGCGCATACATCACCGCCTCGATTGGGAAGGTGATCAGCTGCTCCACCTCCTCGGGCGCCAGCCCGGGGGCCTCGGTGTTGATGGACACCTGCACATTGGTGACATCGGGAAAGGCATCCAGATTCAGTTTCGGAATAACAAAGAAGGCGGACGCAATCAGCGCCAGCAGGGCAATCACCACCAGCAACCGGTTGGTGACCGACCAGTCGATCAAACGATTCAACATGGTATCTCTCCCGGTCAGTGGTTGTGCGGATCGAAGCCGCCCTTGGCCATCTGGGACTGGACGAAGAACGCCCCCTCGCCCACGATGGTGGTGCCCTCGGCGATGCCCTCGATCAGCATCCGGTCGCCCGCCGTGGCCAGCACCTTCACCTCCTGCGGCTCGAAACGGCCGGGAGCGGTCTCCACGAACAGTTGCCAGTCGCCGTCGGGGCTGCGCAGGACGGCAGCCACCGGCACCACGATTCCCTCACGTTTCTCCTTGCCCTCGATCACCACATTGACAAACTGGCCGGGGTGGAGGGAGTCGTCCGGGTTGGCCACCTCCAGATGCAGGGCCAGGGTGCGGGTGGTCTCATCGAGGGTATGGCGGGCCTGGACAACCTTGCCATCCAGCCAGCGATCCCCCACCTGGATGCGGGCGGGTGAACCGAGGGTGACGCGGGCAGCGCTGTCAGGGGTCAGACGGGCCTCTACCCAGAGCACGCTCTCGTCGCTGATCTCCATCAGCAGATGGCCGGGCTCCACCAGCTCTCCCACCACGAAGTCGTCACTGATGACGGTGCCGTCCTGAAACGAGAGCAGCTGGAACTCTCCGGTGGCGCGGGAGGCATCGCCGGTGCGGATCAGCGAGTCGATCTGTTTTTTGGTCATGCCGTAGGCGCTGACCCGGGCATAGGCCTGCTGCCAGGCGATCTGGGCGGCAACATAGCGCTTCTCCGAAACCACCTGACGCCCCAACCGCTTCACCCGCCGAAGCTCGGCATTGGCCTCCATCAACGCACCCTGTGCCTCGGCCATCTCAACGCTGGAGAGGGTCACCAGCGGCTCTCCCTTCCTGACATGATCACCGAGCCGGACATGACGCGCTATTACCTGAGCCGGGATGCGAGGGGTGACCTTGCTGGTGTGGTAGGCATTGAGTATCACCTCTCCGGGCGCGGTAATCGCTTCCCCCAGCATGCGGCGCTCCACCACCATGGTTTCGACCCCGGCCATCTCTCGCTGGGCATCACTGAGTTCGATATCGGGAGCCTCGCCACCATGGCCATGTTCGTCTGCGCCCGGAGCAGGATGGGTCCTTTCATCACCACTCGCTGGAGGCTCGCTGGGAGTGTGTCCTTCAGCTGCAAGGACGATATTGAGGTGGAGTGCCAGGCCGAGTAACCCGGCCATCGTCGGTAAGTTCTTCATTTTGTCTCTCCGGAATCTGTTTCTGGCCTGCTATTTCCCAACCCCAGCCAAGTATCGACCCGACCCGACGCCTCCAGCCAGGCTATGGCTGCCTGCCATGCTTCGCCCCAGAGGCGGGTGGCGGCCACGCGGGTGTCGGTGTTCTGCTTGGCCTGAATGAGATATTCGGTGGCACTCAGTTCGCCCGAGTGCCACATCCGTTCGAGCAGTTGCCTCTGCCGGGTAAGGGCTTGCTGTCCGGCAGCCGACCATTCTCGCCAGGCCTTGCGGGTATTCTCGAGACGTCCCCTTGCACCTTTCAGGGCGGCACGGGCACGCCGTAACGCATCCCGATATTCCTGCTCCTTTGCTGCGGCCTGATGGCTGGCTTCCCTGACTTTCGCTTCATAGTTGTTACGGACAAACAGCGGAATGGCGATGGTCAGCCCCATGAGCCGATCCTTCTCCTCCTGCCCCGCCCGAAACCCCACTACGGGATCCGCCTTTCCTAGCTTTCTGGTGAGACCGGTTCGTGCTCGGGCCGCCTCTGCGCGACTGTGCAACACCATCAGTGAAGGGAGGGTATCCGCCAGGGAACCGGCATCCTGTTCCGGAAGGGGGGTAAAACTCTTCGGCAGGCGTGGCCACGAGTTTGTATTCAACCCGGCGACGGCCCGTAACGCGGCCTCGGTAACCACCAGCTCACTGGCACTCGCCGCTTTGATAAGCTGCGCTTCGGTGTAGGCGACCTGGGCCAGCGTCACGTCCAGGGCAGCCACGTCACCGACGGCACGCCGACTTTGTACGGTATCGAGGAATCTCTTCATCAGCCGGCTGCGTTGTTCTGCAAGGTTTTGTATCTCCCTCGCTACCGAGTAATGGATCAGTGAGCGTAACACCTCCAGCGCAATGGCCTGGCGAGTCTGCAGCAGCCTGGCGCGTGCCACATTCAGCTCCTGTCCGGCGATCAGGATCAATGCCTTGCGCTTGTTGCTCCAGTCGATGGTCTGATTGATTCCGAGAGTAGTG
>JALSRO010000231.1 GCA_026984715.1 Chromatiales bacterium
AGACATCGATGCGTTCTGCCCCTGCCTGGCGCAACGCTCTGGCCATCTCGTTGACGGTGTTACCGGTGGTGATCACATCATCGATGATTACGATCTGCTTTGCCGGAAGTTTGCCCGTTACCCGAAAGGCGTTCCGGATATTCTTGCGCCGTTGTGTCATATTCAGCCCCGATTGCGCGGCGGTTGCGGTTACTCTTTGACAGATCTGTGTGTCGATGGGGAGTTGCAGCCGTTTCGCGATGGGGCGGGCCAGTTCCAGAGCCTGATTTAAGCCCCGTTCGCGCAGCCGGGCGGGATGCAGAGGTACCGGCACCAGCAGTCGGGGTTGCGTTGGTTGTGTGAGCCAGCGAGACATGAGCGTGCCGAGCAAGCGGGCGTGGACCAGTTTCTGGTGAAACTTGAGCTGGGTCAGCAGGTGATCGACGGGGTATTGATAGTGCAGTGGCGCAAAACAGCTATCGTGGGGTGGCGGTTTCTTCTGGCACGCACCGCACTGCCAGTCGCTGGATTCTGCAGGCAGAGGCAGAGCGCAGCTGCGGCATGAGTGCAGGTTGCGGGGCAGGTCGGCAAGACAGCCGTGGCAAAGATCGAGATCCCCACTGCCGGGATCGCCACACAAAACGCAGCGGGATGGAAACAGTGCGGACTGGATGCTGTTTGCCCATTTGTTAACCATTGTCATCATGTCAGGTTGACAGGCGTGGTGCAGGCATTACTATGCCGAACAACCAACTATTTATCAGTGAGTCGGATTATGAATTATTCCACAGTCGGGAAACTGCGTCATGACTGGCAAAGGCAGGAGGTGGAGGAGCTGTTCCGGCTGCCGTTCAGCGAGTTGCTGTTCCGTGCCCAGAGTGTACACCGCCGCCACTTCGATCCTGCCGAGATTCAGGTGAGCAGCCTGCTCAGCATCAAGACCGGCTCCTGCCCGGAGGATTGCGCCTACTGCCCGCAGAGCGCCTACCACGATACCGGGCTGGGTGAGGAGGCGCTGCTGGAGGTGCAGCAGGTGGTGGAGGCGGCGCGTGCCGCCCGTGCCGCCGGGGTCAGCCGCTTCTGCATGGGTGCGGCGTGGCGCAATCCGGGGGATGACGATCTGAACCGGGTGGAGGCGATGATCCGCGGAGTCAAGGCGCTGGGGATGGAGACCTGCATGACGCTCGGGATGCTCGACAGGGAGCAGGCTGCACGGTTGCAGGCGGCAGGTCTGGATTACTACAACCACAACCTGGATACCTCGCCGGAGTTCTACGGCACGGTGATCACCACCCGTACCTATCAGGATCGGCTGGATACCCTGAAGCATGTGCGCGAGGCGGGAATCAAGGTGTGCTGCGGCGGGATTCTCGGCATGGGTGAGGAGCGCCGGGATCGGATCGGGCTGCTGCTGCAGCTGGCGAACATGGAGCCACATCCGGACAGCGTCCCGGTCAATTTGCTGGTGCAGGTGGAGGGCACTCCGCTGGAAGGGGTGGAACAGCTGGATCCGCTGGAGTTTGTGCGCTGTATCGCGGTGGCACGCATCATGATGCCCGCCTCGCTGGTGCGGCTCTCTGCCGGGCGGGAGAGCATGAGTGACGAGCTGCAGGCGCTCTGTTTTCTGGCGGGCGCCAACTCGGTGTTCTACGGCGACAAGCTGCTGACTGCCCCCAACGCGGAGAGCTGCGGGGACGATGCGCTGTTCGAGCGTCTCGGCCTGCAGCGCATGGCGCCGGCCGATGACGGGCGTGCGGTGACCCCCTCCGGCGAGATCAGTTACCGGGCCTGCAGGAGCTCCTGACCATGCTGCAGATCGAGGAGAGCTCTTTCCACGGCGGGATCGGGCTGTGGCGTCTCGGGTTTCGCCCCTTCTTTCTGGGTGCCGGAGTGTTCGCCGTGCTGCTGATGGCCATGTGGATGGAGATCTACCTGTTCGGCTGGAACATGGTCCCGGCCGGCTATGCCGCGCCGATATGGCATGCCCACGAGATGATCTATGGTTACGGTGTGGCGGTCATCGCCGGATTTCTGCTCACCGCGGTGAGGAACTGGACCAACGTGCAGACCCTGCACGGCCCCGGCCTGATGGCGCTGTTCGTGCTCTGGGTTGCCGCCAGGGTGGCCCCCTTTTCCGGTTCGCCGGCGGTGGCGTTCCTGTTCGACACGCTGTTCATGCTCGCCTTCACCGCCGCTGTGCTGCATCCGGTGATCAAGGCGCGGAGCTGGAACCAGCTGGTGGTGGTTGGCATCGTTTTTCTGCTGGCCTGCAGCAATATCCTGTTCTATCTCGGCCTGACCGGCCTCTTCCCGGATGGCACGCGGATCGGGCTGTATGGCGGTCTCTATCTGGTGGTGGCGATGATCCTGCTGGTGGGGCGGCGGGTGATCCCGTTCTTTATCGAGCGGGGGTGCGACAGCCCGGTCCAGCTCACCGAGCGGCCCTGGCTGGATATCGCCATCGTGGCCTGCTACGCGCTGTTTGTCATCGTGGATCTGTTCACCCCGCTGGCGACGCTCGCCGCGCTGCTGGCGGCGGTTCTGCTGATTCTGAACATCCTCCGTCTGGCTGACTGGTACTCCCCGGGGATCTGGAAAAAGCCGCTGCTGTGGGTGCTCTATGTCGCCTATCTCTGGATCACCGGCGGATTCCTGCTGAAGGCTGCCGGCCTGTTCGGGCTCTCTCCGACCCTCGCCGTGCACGCCTTTACCGTGGGGGGGATCGGCATGATGACGCTGGGAATGATGGCACGGGTCGCGCTGGGGCATACCGGCAGAAACGTGTTCGATCCCCCCGCCTCCGTTTGGTGGATGTTCCTGCTGCTGGTGGCGGGTGCGCTGGTCCGGGTTCTGTTTCCGCTGATTTTCGGGGAGCACTATCAGCTCTGGATTGCGGTTTCCCAGCTGTTGTGGATGGCCGCGTTCGC
>JALSRO010000232.1 GCA_026984715.1 Chromatiales bacterium
GAAGCTGTATGGCCAGGGGTTTTCGGTATCCGCGGCAAATTCGTGTCGCTCGACTTCCCGCCACTCGCTCTCGTCGAACTCCGGAAACCAAGTATCACCCTCAAACCGGCCATACACCCGGGTCATATAGAGCCGCGAGGCGCGGGGCAACATCTCCCGATAGAGCGCCTCTCCACCGATGACCATCACCTCCTCCGCCGGCCCTGCCGCCACCAGCGCGGCCCCGGGAGAAGAGACCACCAGAGCCCCCCGGGCCTGGTAATCGGGGTTGCGGCTGACCACGATATTCTGCCGCTCGGGCAACGGGCTGCCCCCGAAGGACTCGAAGGTATTACGCCCCATCACCACCGGCTTGGCCAGTGTGTGGCGACGAAACCAGCGCATATCGGCTGGCAGTTTCCAGGGCAATCCGTTGTCGCTGCCGATCACCCGCTCCTCATCCATGGCCCAGATCAGCGCCACCTTCATACTGCGACTGGCGCCTTGATGTGCGGATGACAGCGGTACTCCCGCAGCTCGAAATCCTCGAAACGGAACGCGAAGATATCGTCCACGCCAGGATTGATACTCATTTCCGGAAGCGGAAACGGTTGTCGCGACAGCTGCTGTTCGGCCTGCTCCAGATGGTTGAGATAGAGGTGCGCATCACCCAACGTGTGGATAAAATCCCCAGGCTCGAGACCGGTCACCTGAGCCAGCATCAGGGTCAGCAGCGCATAGGAGGCAATATTGAAAGGGACTCCCAGAAAGATATCGGCGGAACGCTGGTAGAGCTGGCAGGAGAGGCGCCCCTTTGCGACATAGAACTGGAAAAGCACATGACAGGGTGGCAACGCCATCTGCTCAATCTGAGCCACATTCCAGGCGCTGACAATGATGCGACGGGAATCGGGAGAGCTCTGAAGCTGCTCCACCACCTGGCCGATCTGATCAATATGACTCCCGTCCGGAGTCGGCCAAGAGCGCCACTGGTAACCATAAACCGGCCCAAGATTGCCATCTGCATCGGCCCACTCGTCCCAGATGGATACCCCGTTGTCGTGCAGATACCCCACGTTGGTGTCGCCCCGCAGAAACCACAACAACTCATGGATTATGGAGCGCAGGTGCAGCTTCTTGGTCGTGACCAGAGGAAAGCCTTCGCTCAGATCATAGCGTGTCTGGTATCCAAACACACTGAGGGTTCCGGTCCCGGTACGATCCTCTTTTCTTACCCCATGTTCGAGCACATGGCGCATCAGTTGCAGATATTGCTGCATCCTATTTGACCCTCACGGCGTTGCGGGAGACATCCCGACGGCGATAGGCCAGCCAGAGGAGAATCGCGCCTGCGACAATCATCGGAAAAGAGAGGATCTGCCCCATGGTCACCCAACCGAACGCCAGATACCCCAGCTGCGCATCCGGCATCCGTACAAATTCGACCATGAATCGAAACACTCCATAAAAAAAGAGGAACATACCGGAGACCGCCCGCCGTGGGCGCGGTCTGCTGGAGAACAGCCATACGAT
>JALSRO010000233.1 GCA_026984715.1 Chromatiales bacterium
GCCTGCCCATATCCAGGCGATTGCCGAGGCGGTAGGCAAACATCCGCCGCGGACTCTTCCCGAGATTGAAAAGCAGTGCCGCCTGTCCGGTCTGGAACCGCTCAATATCGGTCCAGACTCCCTGTTCGTCAATGTGGGGGAACGTGCCAATGTGACCGGCTCCGCCCGCTTCAAACGTCTCATTCTGGATGAGCAGTATGATGAAGCGCTGGATGTGTGCCGTGAGCAGGTGGAGAATGGTGCGCAGATCATCGACATCAATATGGATGAGGCGATGCTCGATGGCGAAAGGGCGATGACCACCTTTCTCAACCTGATTGCATCGGAGCCGGATATCGCCAGAGTTCCAGTAATGGTCGACTCCTCCAAATGGAATATTATCGAAGCGGGTCTCAAATGCATCCAGGGCAAGGGGGTCGTCAACTCCATCTCGTTGAAAGAGGGCGAGCAGCCCTTCATCGAGCATGCCAGAAAGGTGCGCAACTACGGTGCGGCGATGGTGGTGATGGCCTTTGATGAAGAGGGTCAGGCGGACACACGCGAGCGCAAGCTGGAGATCTGCACCAACTCCTACCGGATTCTCACCGAGGTGGTGGGTTTTCCGGCGGAGGATATCATTTTTGATCCCAATATCTTCGCTGTCGCCACCGGCATCGAGGAGCATAACAACTATGCGGTGGATTTTATCGAAGCCACCCGCGAGATAAAACAGACCCTGCCCCACGCGCTGGTCTCCGGCGGGGTGTCCAATGTCTCTTTCTCTTTCCGCGGCAACAATCCGGTGCGCGAGGCGATCCACTCGGTCTTTCTCTACCATGCCATCAAGGCGGGTATGGATATGGGGATCGTCAATGCAGCGCAACTGGCGGTCTACGATGACCTGCCGCAGGAGCTGCGCGACAGGGTGGAGGATGTGGTGCTCAACCGTCGCCCCGATGCCACGGAAAGGCTGCTGGAGGTTGCCGACAAATACCGTGGTGACGGCAGCAGCGCGGAGAAGAAAGAAGATCTGGCCTGGCGTGAGTGGCCGGTGGAGAAGCGGCTCGAGCACGCCCTTGTCAAGGGTGTCGACCAGTACATCGAACAGGATACGGAAGAGGCGCGCCAGCAGTTCGATCGCCCCATAGATGTCATCGAGGGGCCGCTGATGCAGGGCATGAATATCGTTGGCGACCTGTTCGGTGAGGGAAAGATGTTTCTGCCCCAGGTGGTCAAGAGTGCCCGGGTGATGAAAAAGGCGGTGGCCTGGCTTATCCCCTATATCGAGGCGGAAAAAGAGGGGAATACTGAAGCGGCAGCCAAGGTGCTCATGGCGACGGTGAAGGGTGATGTGCACGATATCGGAAAAAATATCGTCGGCGTGGTTCTGCAGTGCAACAACTTCGAGGTGATCGATCTGGGGGTGATGGTTCCGGCCGCCACCATACTGGAACAGGCGCGGGAGCATGATGTCGATGTCATTGGTCTTTCCGGTCTTATCACCCCCTCGTTGGAAGAGATGGCATACATTGCCAAAGAGATGCAGCGGGAGGGTTTTGACATTCCGCTGATTATTGGCGGTGCCACCACCTCCAAGGCCCACACTGCGGTGAAAATAGATCCCGGTTACTCCGGTGCGGTAGTCTGGGTCAAGGACGCCTCACGCGCGGTAGGCGTAGTGCAGAGCCTGATCTCCGATGACCTGAAAAAAGAGTTTGTTGCCGCACTGAAAACGGACTACCAGCGGGTGCGGGAACAGCACGCCAACCGCAGCGCCCAGACCAAATGGCTTTCCCTCGACAAGGCCCGCGCCAACAAGGAGAAGATCGATTGGCGGGCATATCAGCCACCGGCGCCCAGGCAGCCGGGAGTACAGCTGTTCAACGATTTCGATCTGCAGGAGATAGCACGATATATCGACTGGACCCCCTTCTTCTACGCCTGGGAGCTGCGTGGCATCTACCCGAAGATTCTGCAGGATGAGAAGCAGGGAGAGGAGGCGCGCAAACTGTTTGCTGACGCCCAGGCCATGCTCAAACGCATCATCGACGAAAAGTGGCTTCGGGCCAGCGGTGTGGCCGCTGTTTTTCCGGCCAACACGGTTCACGATGACGATGTGGCGATCTATGCCGATGAGTCACGCGACCAGGTGACAGCAACCTTCCACTTTCTGCGCCAGCAGCAGGAGAAGCCACCGGGCCGTGCCAACCTCTGCCTGGCGGATTTTGTTGCCCCCCGTGACTCTGGCAAGGCGGACTGGCTGGGTCTGTTTGCCGTTACCACCGGACACGGTGTCGATGAAAAGGTGGCAGAGTTTGAGGCGAAACATGATGACTACAATGCCATCCTGTTGAAAGCCCTTGCCGATCGTCTGGCAGAGGCATTTGCCGAACTGCTGCACGAAAGGATTCGCAAGGAGATCTGGGGGTATGCAGCAGAGGAACGGCTTGATAATGACGCTCTTATCGAGGAGAAGTATCAGGGGATCCGCCCCGCCCCCGGTTATCCCGCCTGTCCGGAGCACACTGAAAAAGGGATATTGTGGGAACTGCTGGAGGTAGAGAAAAACAGCGGAATCTCGCTTACCGAGCACTTTGCCATGCAGCCGGCCGCTGCGGTGAGCGGGTTCTGTTTCTCCCATCCCCAATCAAGATATTTTACTGTCGGGAAGATCAACCGGGATCAGGTGGAGGAGTACGCCAGCCGCAAGAACATGAGTATTCCAGAGGCGGAACAGTGGCTGGCGCCGAATCTTGGATACACCCCGGATAGTTATTAACCCGGCAACAATATATATCGTATTCAGCCGTGGCGTGCCGGTTCGCAGCAAGGCGGCCCATCGCCGTTGTAGCCACTCTACAGCAAGATGGGGTAACGCAGCCTGCGGG
>JALSRO010000234.1 GCA_026984715.1 Chromatiales bacterium
TACTGGAACGCCGGAATGAAATTCCCGAAGACAAGTCCGTAGTGCTCTATTGTGACACCGGACTGTCGTCATCGCGGGCCTACATGATCCTCAAACTGGCCGGGCGCGAGAATATCAAAGTGTTGCGCGGTGGTTATCTGATGTGGAAAGACTACGAGCAGAAAAACGATAGGAGTGGCAGGTAATCAGCATGGTTGACTACTTTCTGATTACGTTGTTTCTGGTTGTCCTGCCCATGCTTGTTTGCCACCTGATCGCCAAGCGGCGAGGCAGCAATCCAGTCTTCTGGGGTGTAATGGGCGCATTGTTCGGGCCTTTTGCCATACCTTTCGCTTTCTTCTCCAAACCAAGAGGGCAGGCTGATTAGTTACCCACCACAGTTCTTTGCTTCGTCATTCCTGCGGAAGCAGGAATCCAGGGAACGAGTGCACTGAATTGTTGGTCACTCTGTAGCACTGGATTCCCGCCTTCGCGGGAATGACGGGTTACAGGGTTTTGTAACTGACTACAAAGAACAGCAAGTACAGGAGTACACTGAATGTATCGATTGTTTTCCGAGAAGGAATGATGTGAAACACCGCTGGCCAAAATTGTTGTTGTTCCTACTGATTGCCGCATTGGGTATCGCGGCGTTGAGCTACTGGTTGATGCGCCCCCGACCGGTGTCCGTGCTGGTTGCCCAGGTGAGCAAGGGCATGGTGCAGGACAGCGTGGCCAATACCCGCGCCGGTACCATCAAGGCCTGCCGCCGATCCGGGCTGTCCCCTTCCATTGGCGGGCAGATCGTGCGCATGCCCATCAAGGAAGGCGACCGGGTAAAGCAGGGCCAGGTGCTGCTGGAATTCTGGAACGATGATCTGGCGGCGCAACTGCTGTTGGCGCAGCGCCAGACTAGAGCGGCAGAGGCAAAAGCCAGGCAGACCTGCATCCAGGCAGAAACCGCCGCCCGCGAATCCCGCCGCCTGCAGGAGTTGCACAAGAAGAAGCTGGCTTCGGCGGAAGTCACCGACAAGGCCGTGGGTGAGACCCGCGCTTCCCAGGCGGCCTGTCAGGCAGCCAGGGTCAACATCGAGGTCAGCCAGGCGCAGGTAGCGGTTGCCGAAGCAGCTCTGGAACGAACTCGGCTGCTGGCGCCTTTCGATGGCATCGCCGCCCAGGTGAATGGCGAGATCGGCGAGTTTGTGACCCCCTCGCCCATTGGTGTACCCACGCCGCCGGCCGTGGATCTCATCGACGACAGCTGTATCTATGTCTCGGCCCCCATGGACGAAGTGGATGCGGCCCGGATTCAGGTGGACATGCCGGTGAAGATTTCCCTGGATGCCTATGGCGACAAGGTGTTCAAGGGCCGGGTGCGGCGTATCGCGCCCTATGTGCTGGACCGGGAGAAGCAGGCGCGCACGGTGGAAGTGGAAGCGGATTTCAACGATCCGCAGCAGACCAAGAACATGCTCGCCGGTTACAGCGCGGACATGGAGATCATCTTGGCGCAAAAGCCCACTACCCTGCGGGTGCCTACCGAAGCTGTCCTCGAAGGCAACAAGGTGCTGGTGGTGGGTGCGGATGAGCGGCTCAAGGAACAGCCCATAGAAACCGGCCTGGACAACTGGGAATACACGGAAGTGTTGTCCGGCCTGCAAGTGGGTCAGCGGGTGGTGGTGTCCGTCGATCGGGAAGGCGTCAAGGATGGTGCGCTGGTGCAGATCGAAAATACGGACGATTGAAATGCCTGTCATCGAGCTACAGCAGATACACCGGGATTTTCAGGTGGGTGATCAGGTAGTGCATGCGCTGGATGACGTGAACCTGCAGATTGAAGCCGGTGACTACCTGTCCATCATGGGGCCCTCGGGATCAGGCAAATCCACCTTGTTGAACCTTATCGGCTTGCTGGATCGCGCCACCAGCGGGCACTATATCCTCAATGGCCAGGATGTAACGGCGCTGAGCGATACCGAGCAGGCCAGCACCCGCAACCGCACCATCGGTTTCGTGTTCCAGGCCTTTCATCTGGTGCCGCGCCTTACCGCTGCCGAGAATGTGGAACTGCCCCTGATGCTGGCGGGCATGCCGGTGACCGATCGCCGCCGCCGGGTGGCGAAGAGCCTCGAAGCCCTGCATCTGTCTGATCGTGCGCATCACAAGCCGGATCAGCTCTCCGGTGGTCAGCGTCAGCGTGTGGCCATTGCCCGCGCCACCGTGATGGAGCCGGCCGTACTGTTGGCGGATGAACCCACGGGGAATCTGGACCACAGATCCGGCTTGGATGTGGTGGAGATACTCGAAGCCTTGAACCGCCGGGGTATTACCCTGATCGTGGTCACCCATGACGCGGAGCTGGGCCAGCGCGCCCGTCGCCAGTTGCACATGCTGGATGGTCGTATACAGCGGGCGGTAGAGCAGAAACCTGATGCCGATTGATTGTCTGGCACCCTCTCCCCCGGCCCCTCTCCCGCAAACAGGAGAGGGGAGAAACCATGGTATCGCCCTCTCCCCTCGGGGAGAGGGCGGGGGAGAGAGGGCATGATAGACATCCTGCGCTACGCCTGGGGCGCACTGGTGGGCTATCCGGCCCGTGCGCTGCTGATGCTCCTGGCCATGTCCATCGGCGTGGCCTCGGTGGTCATGCTCACCGCCCTGGGAGAAGGTGCACGCAACTATGTGCGCGGTGAGTTCGCTTCTTTGGGCACCAATCTGCTCACCGTGATTCCCGGTCGTTCCGAAACCGGCGGCTTCAATCCGTCCACCCTCATGGGAGAGACGCCGCGGGACCTGACCCTGGCCGACGCTCAGGCGCTGACCCGCAGTTACAGCGTGCGGCGGGTGGCACCCCTGAACATCGGCTCGGCGGAAGTGAGCCGC
>JALSRO010000235.1 GCA_026984715.1 Chromatiales bacterium
ACCCTGTTGGCACCCGCCCAGGGGCATGTCTATTTCGATACCGTGGTCAACCTGATCTTTGTGTTGTTGGTGGGGCGCTATCTGGAATCGTTGTCGAAACGTCATGCCGTTGCTGCAACCCAGCGGTTGATGGATCTGCAACCACGGGTGGCTACGGTACTGCGTGATGGCACCGATGAGATAGTCCCGGTACGGGCGGTCAAGCCCGGAGATCTGATACTTGTCAGGGCTGGTGAGCAGATCCCGGTGGACGGTACCATTACAGAAGGGCGCAGCTCCATCAACGAGGCCATGTTGACCGGAGAATCACGCCCCGTGGACAAGCGCGTGGGCGACTCCGTGTCCGCCGGCACCATGAACCTCACCAGTGCCCTCCAGGTTCGCGTAACAGGGGTTCTGAAGGATACTGTACTGGGGCGCATTATCCATCTGGTAGAGGAGGCACAGGCCTCGAAGGCACCCATCCAGCGCATTGCCGACCGGATCGTTCCCTGGTTCGTTACCGTAACCCTGCTGTTGGCGGTGTTTACCTTTCTGTTCTGGTGGCTGAGGAGCAGTCCGGAACTGGCACTGATGGCGGCCGTTTCAGTATTGATCATTACCTGTCCATGTGCGTTCGGTATGGCAACTCCCATGGCTATCGCGGTGGCATCGGGGCTGGGTGCGCGCAACGGTATCCTGATCAAGAATGGTGAAGTGCTGGAGACGTTGTCGGGGATCTCCCACTTCGTCTTCGACAAGACAGGTACTCTGACCGAGGGGCGGATGAGGGTTCGGGAGCTGCATGTCGCACCGGGATGGGAAGAACGGGAGCTGCTCCGCCTGGCTGCGATGGTAGAGCGCTATTCGGAACACAGCATAGCGCAGGCGGTGGTGTCGAAGGCGGAAGAGGCGCGTCCTGCAAGGGGGGAGGGGACAGTCAGGGAGTTCGACAACCGGCCCGGTCTCGGAGTCAGTGCATTCGTGGACGACCGACGGGTAGTGCTGGGGAGTCGTGCCTGGCTGGACAGCAATGGAGTGGAGGATTCAGGCCTGTTCGTCGCAGCAGCCCGGACCCTGGAGCAGGCTGCGGTGACCTGTGTCTATATGGCTGTCGATGGTGAAGAGACCGCACTCTTCGGCATCGCCGATCGGCTGCGTCCCGGCGCAGCCCGGTTACTCGAGGCATTGCGGCGGCGGGGGATGCATCTTACCCTGCTCAGTGGCGACAACAGGGAGGTGGCCGAGGCCGTTGCCAGGCAACTGGGGGGGATGGACGTGATCGCCGAGGTGCTCCCGGAGCAGAAAGAGAGCGTCATCAGAAAACTGCAGCGGAGTGGAGATCGGGTTGCCATGGTCGGCGACGGGATCAACGATGCACCGGCCCTGATCCGTGCAGATGTGGGAATCTCTCTGGGATCGGGAACGGATGCCTCCATGGAGTGCTCCGATATCGTGCTTATGAGCGACGATCTGAACCACGTCTTGCAGGGGGTTCGCCTGTCGCGGCGCACATTGCGCACCATCCGCCAAAATATCGGCATTTCGCTGGTCTACAATAGTATCATGGTACCCTTGGCGATGATGGCCTACGTCACGCCATTGGTGGCAGCGATAGCCATGCCGATCAGCTCACTGTTGGTGATCGGAAACTCGGCACGTATTCGCGCGCTGTTTACAGACAACTGAATGGTTGGGTCGATACGATGGAAGTAATCTATTCACTGATTCCCGGAATGCTGGTAATGGGTCTGGGCATGGTGGGGGTGTTGATATGGGCCATAAGGCGGGGACAGTACGATGATCTGGAGGGGGACGGCAACCGCCTGCTGATGGATGACGACGATCCACTGTTGCCCGGCGAGATGCGCAAGGGCCGGAAGGTCGATGCGCGGCATTGGCCCGATGCGGACGACGGTTGATGATGGCTGCCGCTGCGACGAAGAGACGTTGAGAGATGTCTGATGCGGGCAATGACGCTGGAATTCCGGTCGTAATGGCCTTTTCCGGCGCCGATCCCACGGGAGGTGCGGGTCTAGCCGCGGATATCGAGGCGGCCTCCAGTATGGGGTGTCACTTGGCACCGGTGACAACCGCAATTACGGTACAGGATACCTCGCGGGTGTTGCGCTACCAGGCTGTGGAGGGGGCCCTGGTGGTGGAACAGGCGCGAGCGGTGCTCGAGGATATGCCGGTCGGCGCCTTCAAACTCGGGATGCTCGGGAGCGTCCGGAATGTCGAGATAGTGCACACTGTGCTGAGAGACTATCCCGATATTCCCGTAGTGCTCGACCCGGTACTCGCTTCGGGTGGCGGTGTTTCCCTGGCGGATGAGGCGGTCCGGCAGGCCATGGTGACCCTGCTGATTCCACAGACCACCATACTCACCCCCAACAGCCGCGAGGTACGTTCTCTGGCGCCCGAGGCGGACAGCATTGATGCCTGTGCCCAGGAGCTGCTGGGATATGGCTGCGACTATGTTCTGGTCACCGGCAGCCATGAAGAGACCCCAGCCGTGGAAAATCGGCTGTACGGAAACATGCGCAAGCTGGACAGCTGGAGCTGGGAGCGCCTGCCTGAAGAGTACCACGGTTCCGGGTGTACCCTGGCGGCTGCGATTGCCGCCCTCCTGGCCCATGGCAATGAACCATACAGCGCCGTTCAGGAGGCGCAGGAGTACTGCTGGCACGCGCTGGCCGCAGGGTACCGTCCCGGCATGGGCCAGCTGTTGCCGAACCGCTTTTACTGGAGCGGTAACAGGAGAGCAGAGGATTGAATCACCGTCCGCTCAGCGGTCTCTACGTCATTACCCCGTCGGCGGGGGGGCAGGATTCCGATATTCTCTCGCGGGTCACCCTGGCCATCGATGGTGG
>JALSRO010000236.1 GCA_026984715.1 Chromatiales bacterium
GAGCCACTTCCGGTAATGGCTTGAGAAGGGCTTTTTCGACATCCGAAAAAGCGGCCAATGGTTGTTTGCGCGTTGTACCGTGAATACGGTTGCCGGCCGTCTCAAGAATCCAACTGCGTAGCTGGGTAAGCGTCCGGCAAACCGCATCTATATTGTGTGTTCCCGATGTGTCATGATCTCCAGCAAAAACAGGTAAGGAGGTCAGAGATGGACACAGGAGATCGGGCAAACAACAGTAAACGACAGTATTGGCGCCGCCACATCGAAGCCTGGCAAACCAGCACCATCAGCCAGGCACATTACTGCCGGGAAAACCATTTAAGCTACCACCAGTTCCAATACTGGAAAAGGCGACTCGTTTCAACCCAGGAGGTTGCTTCATTGGTTGAAGTTCCCATGCCGGTGATTTTGGGGGGAGCGGCCTTGTCTTGCTCCCCCGCGATTAGAGTAGTGGTCGACAACGGCTATCGGGTAGAGATCCAGACGGGGTTTGATGCTGAAACCCTGGAGCAGGTCCTTCGAGTGGTGGCTGCCCTATGATGTTTTGTTCACCACGACGTGTTCGGGTATTTATTGCGCTCGGTGCCACCGACATGCGAAAAGCCATCAACGGCTTGTCCTTGATGGTGGCAACCCAGCTGGATCTGGATCCCCTGTCGGGTCATTTGTTTGCTTTTTGCAACCGACGTCGCACTCTGGTCAAAATCTTGTACTGGGAGCGCAACGGATTTTGTCTGTGGGAGAAGCGATTAGAAAAGGATCGGTTCAAATGGCCTGGGCATCCGGGTGAGGTCAAAGAGATCAGTATCCAGGAGTTGGGTCTGCTTCTGGAAGGTATCGATATCGGCAAGATTCGTCCCTATAGGAGGTTGAACTATACTGCAATAAACTGATATTTTATGGCGTAATCATGATATATTGCTTGCAATAAGATGCATTGTATGCTATATGTCATGACATGAGTTCATATCGAGACATACGAGCGGAAACCCTGGATGAAGCTAATGCCATCATCCGCACTTTAGTGCTTCATATAGAAAAGTTGGAAGAGCAGGTTCGAGTGCTGCTCAGACATCGCTTTGCTTCCAAGAATGAAAAGAATCTATTGCCCGAGGGGTACAAGCAACTCAGCATATTCGGAGATCCCGAGGACGAGGCGGAACAAGAACCGATCCAGCAGATCGAAGTCTCTACCCATCGGCGATGCAGGCCGAAGCGTAAGCCTCTTCCCAAGGAACTGCCGAGGGTAGAGATTATCCACGACATCGACGAAGAAGACAAACAGTGCCGCTGTGGGGCCACTCTGAGCAAGATAGGGGAAGAAACCAGCGAAAAGCTGGATATCGTCCCGACCCGGATCCGGGTGATTCGCCACGTTCGTTACAAATACGCCTGCCGGCAGTGTGAAGGCGTTGAAGACCAGGGACCGACGGTCAAGATCGCCTCCCCGCCGGCTGAGATCCTCCCCAAGGCCATGGCTACGGGGGGAACCCTGAGCGCGATCATCATCGCTAAGTTCGCCGACGGGCTGCCGCTGTACCGGCAGGAAAAGATGTTTCATCGCATGGGTGTGGAAATCAGTCGTTCCACCATGGCCGACTGGCTGATCAAGATTGCTCGAAAGCTGCAACCGCTCATCGATGAGTCGCAGCAATTACTATTATGTGGGCCGGTCGTCAACGCCGATGAAACACCCGTTCAGGTACTCAAAGAACCGGGTCGGGCAAACACCACCAAGTCGTATATGTGGGTCTTTCGTGGAGGGGATCCGCACAAACCCGTGGTTCTGTTCCACTACTCTCCGACGCGCTCCGGCGAAGTCGCCCGAGAGATCTTGCAAGGCTATCAGGGATATTGCCAGACGGACGGCTTCAGCGGTTACGATGCCCTGGAGAGCGTCAACCCTGGGATCCGCCTGGTGGGCTGTTTTGCCCATGTTCGCCGTGCCTTTGCCAAGGCGATCGATGCCAGGCCCAAGTCGGCCAGGAAGAAAACCGGCAGTGCCGAGGTAGCGTTGGGCTACATCCAGCAGCTCTATGGCATAGAAAGGAGGGGGCGCGCATTGGAACTGAGCATCGAGCAGTTCTGTGAATACCGTAAGAAGCGCGCCGGTCCTGTTCTTGACAAATTCAAGCAATGGCTCCTCAGGCGAGGTCCGCAAACGCCGCCTCGCGTTTACCTGGGCAAGGCCATCCGTTACACCCTGAAACGCTGGGACAAGCTGGTTCGTTACCTGGAAGACGGGCATCTTACGCCGGACAACAACGCGGCCGAAAATGCCATAAGACCTTTCGCGCTGGGCAGGAAAAACTGGCTCTTCGCAGGTCATCCCAACGGAGCCCATGCGGCCGCCACCTACTTTACTTTGATCGAAACCGCGAAGGCTTGCGGGTTGGAACCGTACCGATATTTGCGATTCCTGCTGGAAAGGTTTCCTCACGCGAGAGGCGATGACGACTATGCTTGCCTGTTGCCACCGAACGTCAGTCAACAGGATCCGGCACCATACGCTCACAGTCAATGCATGACCTCGGTTTGGTCGCAAAGCGTCTAAGAGAGGGTTCTGGTCGTGGGCCGTTGACGGACGGCCCCAACCAGACTTTTCGCGGATCGCGTTCAGATACGATCCCATGATTGGTCACTCCATCAATAGAGCACATCTACAAACAGGTAATGAATATACATCGAACCGTATTCCCCTATTCCGGCATCAATAGTCCTTCGCGCCGAGTCGTACCAGCAGCGCCCTATGACTGATCAAGCCATGCCACTACCACATTCGCCTATCTCGATGTATCTGGGAAGAGGGGGTTATCCGGACGCTTACGTAGCTGGGCA
>JALSRO010000237.1 GCA_026984715.1 Chromatiales bacterium
CGTGGTCGGCCATCCAGGATTCTCCCTTCTGAATGGGGGAATGCGCGCCTGGCTGGCGGAAGGCCGCCCAATCAGTGACGAGCCGGTTACTCCCCAGGTGGGGGACTATATCGCCAGGCGTCAGGAGGAGCATATCATCGACAAGGGGCAGCTGCTGCAATGCCTCAACGACCCGGATGTCGTCCTGGTAGACGCCCGCTCACCCGCCGAGTATCGTGGTGAAGATGTACGCGCCGCCCGGGGTGGACACATTCCCGGCGCCGTAAATCTGGACTGGATAAAACTGATGGATCCGGCCCGCAACATGCGCCTCAAACCGGAACAGGAGCTGCGTGAGATGCTCCGATCGCTGGGAGTCACTCCCGACAAGACCGTAGTGGTCTACTGCCAGACCCACCATCGCTCCTCGCTCACCTATCTGGTGCTCAAGGCACTGGGCTACCCCTCCATCAAGGGGTATGCCGGCGCTTGGTCGGAGTGGGGAAACGACCCGGAAACCCCTGTCGAGACGGGATAGAATCGACGTTCAGCAAACGCTGCCCGACACATCTCCGGAGGAGGCAGACCGCAAACCCGCTATCCCACGCATCGGGAGCTTGTCGCCGGTAGGGGGCAAATGTCTCCCTTTCGTCTCCTCTGCGCCATCCCCATAGACGACCGGCAGCGGTTTGAAGGTCCGTAGTGACGCCCTGTTGTTGATGACGAATGCCCTGAGACGGCAACCGTCCGCCATGGTGATGGTTTCGGAACAGCAACGGATATCCAGGCCACGCCGCGCCAACATCCGGTACATGGTGGCGAAGGTGATGATGTAGGTGTTCTCGATTCCACGCAGATTATTGTGGAACAACAGACCGGCGAGCAGAAAATCGAGCACCGACACTCCACTGCCGATACTGCTGCTGCGATACTCCTTCCTGATGCAGAGGCGTGACGCCTCGATGGTCGAAGCATCCCGGATACCCACAGTGCTCTGCGCAAACACTCCGCCGAAACAGTTATCCGCCATCCACGCAAAACAGTGATCGATGGTCCGGATTGTCGCAACAGTTTCACCGCCGGGACTTTTTACCACATAGTGGGTGGAGTAGTTGTCAAACTCGTCCTGCTCGATATTACCGGATGCCCGGGCCCAGCCGAACTCATCGTCGTAGATCTCGGCCCGAAGCCTGAAGGCGTCAATCCGGTCCGACCCCTCAATTACGGGCGTAAAGCTGTAGCCACGAAACCGAAACAGCGGCTTGCCGCAGCTCACACCATACGAACGCCGCTCACACGATTGCAGGTTGTGCCCCTCCAATCCGCTGGCCTGCTCAGTCAACATCAATTGAGATTGAAGCATATATCTCCCCTCTGTAGATGTTCCATCGTTACACTGCCGGTATAGGCTAACTCCTTGTTATCAGGGAAACATCTGCCCAATCGGGCAGTTGACGCACTATCGGCAGCCAGTTACGCTGACACCGGCTGCAGGGGGAGGAGAGTTACACAAAGAGTAATTCAGCGGGGATACCGCATGGTGACGATGTCACTATATGGCAGATGCCCCATGTTCCCGACACAGCACCGATACAGCCGGCACAGGCCGGGCAGACTGTAGATATGGAAAACCAGCAGATCGACAAACATCCGTCACCAGTCAACAGACGAAGGGGGAGCAGGCGGGGCTTCCGACGGTCCGTGGCCCTGCCCGACAACTGCGAACCGTTCTACCGCTGTCTTCGTCCGGGCTACGGCATAAACAGGATCGCTCTAGCCGATCTGGAGGGAGTGATTGGAGAGGTAGCCACACATCTGGAGAGAAAGGACACCATTATGGTGTTCGACTGCGATATCCACAACATGGGCGGAGAGGTCAGGACCAATCTATACTACCGCTGTAACCAGGACAGACTGATTAGCGTAGCCGCCATCTCGGCATCCCACCTCGAAAGCACCCTCCGCCACTACACCGACCTCGGAACCATCCATCTGATGGTCGCCGGTTGTGGCGTATTCTGGATAGAAGGGGGGATCAGGCAGAGAGGCAACCCAGGCTGAAGGCCCGGGCAATCGCCTGGCTTCTGTTCACCACATTCAGTTTTCGATAAACGTTGTTCAGGTGAAACTTCACCGTGCGCTCCGAGATCCCCATAATCTTCCCTGTCTCCCAGTAACTCTTCCCTGCCTGCGCCCACTTCAATGCCTCCAGCTCCTTGGCGGTCAAGTTGGGCTGCTCCCATGGAGAGGGCCGAGCCAGCGCCTCGTTCAGATGGGGCAGAATCTGCTGGAGCATAATCAACTGATGCCGTGAAATGGCGGGAGAATCGACGCTGACCGAAGTGATGGTAGCCACCCCGTTGATGGCATGTGAGTCCACCGCATATGCCAACCCCTCCTTCAGACCGAAATCACGGCACATGGAGAGAAACTCCTCCCCCTTGCTGCTTTCACAGGAGAATGAG
>JALSRO010000238.1 GCA_026984715.1 Chromatiales bacterium
CTACTTCGTGGCGCGCATGGCGCGGCTGCGGGATGCCGGGATCCGGGTATTTGTCATCTCCGGAAATCATGATGCGGCTAGCCAGATCACCCGACAGCTGCAGTTGCCGGACAACGTGACAATGTTTGCCACTGACCGCCCTGAAACGGCCGTCATCGACGAGTTGAATGTTGCCATCCACGGGCAGGGTTTTCCCACCCGCGAAGTGACCGAGGATCTGTCGCAGAACTATCCCCAAGGTGACCCACAGCGTTTCAACATCGGCCTGCTGCACACCTCACTGGATGGAAAACCGGGTCATGAACCCTATGCACCCTGCAGCGTTGACGGGTTGCGCTCCAAGGGGTACCAGTACTGGGCGCTGGGTCATGTTCACAAACGTGAAGTGATCAGCGACGAGCCGTGGATTCTGTTTCCCGGCAATATTCAGGGACGCCACATCCGCGAGACCGGCGCCAGGGGTTGTACCCTGGCAAGCGTGGAGAACGGTGAGGTCATCCGGCTGGAGCAGCGTGATATCGACGTGTTGCGCTGGTCGCTCTGTTCCGTCGATATCAGCGGCTGCGAGCGTATGGATGCCGTGTATGAACGGGTGCAGACAGCGTTCCGGCAGGCACTCGATGCAGCCGGGGGAAGGCCGGTTGCCGCACGCCTGCTGCTTCAGGGCGAGAGCGCCATGCACTCGAAACTGCATGCCGAGCCGCGCCACTGGACCCAGGAGTTCCGCGCCATGGCGACAGGACTCGGTGGCGCCGGACTCTGGTTGGAGAAGCTCTCCCTGCAGACCCGCTCCCCGGTCGATGTCACGCGGATTCAGGCAAGAGAGGACGCCCTGGGCGGTCTGCTGCGGACAATCCGGGAGTTGGAGCTGGACGAGACGGCCTGCGCAAAAGTCGCCCAACAGCTCACCGCGCTGCGCCAGAAACTGCCGGTGGAACTGCTGAGCGGCGAAGAGGGCTTCAACCCCACCAGCAAGCAGCAACTGGAGATGATGCTAGAAGATGTCAAGGAGCTGCTGGTGACCCGGTTGCTGGCAACAGCCGATGGCTGATCATGGTCTGTTTGGTTGCCGGGTTGATAGGATATACTGCGTTCTGTGCTAGGGGGCCGGAAAAAGCGGTTTTCTGATCCTCCTTTCCCCGGGGCAAACCGTTTTACTGCTACGGAAACTCATCGCCCTGAAAAACGGGGCGGAACCACCACTATCTGGAATCCAACCATGACTATCGAAGAGCAAATCAAACAGCAGCTTGCAGAAAACCCGATCATTCTCTACATGAAGGGCACCCCCGATGAACCCTATTGCGGTTTTTCGGCCAAGGCTGCCACCTTGCTGAAATCCACCGGGGTGGGTTTTGCCTATGTTAACGTCATCGAATCTCCCGCCATCTTTCAGAGCCTTCCGTCGGTTTCCAACTGGCCGACCTATCCTCAGCTGTTCATCAACGGCGAAGTGATTGGTGGCAGTGACATCGTGGAGGAGATGCTGGAGAGCGGCGAGCTTCTTCCCATGCTGCAGCAGGCGGCATCCAGGGCTGGGTAACACAGATGAACAAAGAAGAAGTAGCCAGAAAGATCACGGAGCTCTGCCCCGACGCCGTTGTCGATGTGCGCGGCGAGAACTGTCACTTCGAAGTACGCGTGGTCAGTGAGTTCTTCCAGGGGAAAAGCAGCCTGCAGCGTCAGCAACCCATTCTGGCGCTGTTCAGGGAGGAGCTCGCGACCGGAAAGCTGCATGCACTTTCCATAAAGGCACGGGCGCCGGGAGAGTAGAGCCTCGTGCCATTCTACAGATACCTCTTTGATATTCCGGTTCGTAATAATCTTTGCTGTTGATTCTGTTTGAGGTGTGAGTTCCCATCTATGAATTTTCGAAATGATCTCTTGAGAACCTTGCTGGTCATTCTTGCTCCGCTGGGTTTGATGCTGCTGTTCCTGAGTCTGAGCCGTCTCGGCCTGTTCATCTGGCAGTTCGAACGGGTACAGGATACGGGGCACTACGGCTTCATCTTCTGGCAGGGGGTTCGCTTCGATCTGGTGCTGATATCGATGGCGATGTTCCTGCCTGCCATTCTGACGCCGCTGTTTGCCACCCGTCTGGGGCTGTTCAGCTACTGGCGTCGCTTCCTGGTGTTCTATATGACCGCCTGGTTCGTCTTCATCGTCTTCATGGAGATGGCGACGCCGTCGTTCATCAACGAATACGACTCGCGCCCCAACTATCTGTTCGTGGAGTACCTCAAGCACTACAAGGAGGTGGGTGGCACGCTGCTGGCAGAGTATCCGCTGCAGCTGCTGTTGGCGGGGATCGTAGTGCCGCTGCTCGCGCTGGTCTTCTACCGCGTCAGCAGGCGTCTACTGGTGCTGGACAGGCCCATCGGCTGGCCAGCGGCACTGCTGCTGGTGCCGCTGCTGTTCACCGCCTTTCTGATGGGCGCCCGCTCCACCTTCGATCACCGACCGGTCAACCCCAGTACCGTCGCCCTGACCACCGACCATCTGGTCAATGACCTGGCACTGAATTCCGCCTATACGGTGCTGTACGCCATCTACCTCTCTGCCAGGGACGAGGCGGGTGGGGTGCCCTACGGCAAGATGCCGTTCGAGCAGGTGGTGCGCATCATCCGTGACGAGATGGGGGTTCCTGACTCCGCGTTCACCGATCCGCAGCTGCCGACCCATCACCTGCAGCAGAGCAGCATGCCCCGCAAGCGCCCCTGCAATCTGGTGATCGTGCTGGAGGAGAGCCTGGGCGCGGAGTTCGTCGGCAAACTGGGCGGCCTGCCGCTCACCCCCAACCTGGATGCCCTGGCCGACGAGGGGATCTGGTTCGACAACCTCTACGCCACCGGCACCCGCTCGGTGCGCGGCATCGAGGCGGTGGTGAGCGGATTCCTGCCCACCCCCGCCCCCAGCGTGGTGAAGCTCAACAAGTCGCAGCGCGACTTTTTCACCCTGGCCAGCTTCCTGAAACAGAGGGGTTACGATACCGGCTTCATCTACGGGGGCGAAGGGCACTTCGACAACATGCGCAGCTTCTTCATGGGCAACGGCTTCAACTACACCATCGACCAGAACGACTACCCCGACAGCGCCTTCCACGCCACCTGGGGGGTGTCGGACGAGGATCTGTTCGCAGCGGCGGACAGGAAGTTCAGCAGCTACGGGGAGCAGCCCTTCTTTGCCCTGGTGTTCACCTCCTCCAACCACTCGCCGTTCGAGTTTCCCGACGGACGCATCGAGCTCTACGACCAAGAGAAGCACACGGTGAACAACGCGGTGAAGTATGCCGACTACGCCTTGGGGCGGTTCTTCGAGCGCGCGAAGCGCTCCAGCTATTGGGAGAACACCCTGTTTCTGGTGATCGCCGATCACAATTCCCGTGTCTATGGCTCCTCGCTGGTACCGGTGGATCGCTTCCACATCCCGGCCCTGATCCTGGGCGGGCCGATCCGCCGGCCCGAGGTGGTCGATACCCTGGCCAGCCAGATCGACATGGGGCCGACCCTGCTCTCTCTGATCGGCATCTCCGGCGAGCATCCGATGGTGGGGCGTGATCTCACCCTGCCGCAGAACCGCAAACGGAAGGGCCGCGCCATCATGCAGTTTGCCAAGATCCTGGCCTATATGGAGGGGGATGAGGTGGCCGTGCTGCGCCCGGATCTCCCGCCGGCGATGTTCAGGTTCACTGACCACAAACTGGTGGAACAGCCGGGGAGTGGCGATGGAGAGCTGGCGAAGAAGGCGCTCGCATACTCCCTGTTCGCCCAGAAGGCCTATGCCGACAGGCTGTACCGCTGAGTCGGTGAATCTGCCGGTATGGAGCTGCGCGAACTCAATCTCATCGCGTTCGGGCCGTTCACCGACCGTACCCTGCGGTTCGAGCAGAGCCCGGGCGGGCTGTATATCATCTACGGTCCGAACGAGGCCGGTAAAAGCTCATCCCTGCGCGCCCTGAAGGCGCTGCTGTTTGGTATTCCCACCCGTACCACCGATAACTTCATCCACCCCCACGGTGACCTGCGCATCGGCGGTTGCCTGCGTGACAGCAACGGCCGGGAGCTGCATTTCGTACGCCGCAAGGGGTACAAGAACACCCTGCTCACCCCGGAAGGCGAGCCACTCGATGATACGGTGCTGAACCCCTTTCTGGGTGGCGTCACCGCGGAGCTGTTCGGGAGTCTGTTTGCAATCGATCACGAGGAACTGGTCAGGGGCGGGCGGGAGATTCTGGCGCAGAAAGGGGAGGTGGGTCAGGCGCTGTTCACCGCCTCACTGGGGAGTCCGGTGGTGCATGAGGTGCTGGAGCAGCTGGACAGCGAGGCGGATGCCCTGTTCCGGCCACGCGGTTCGACGCAGATCATCAACAGTGCGCTGGCGGAGTACCAGCAGCTCAACCGCTCCGTCCGTGAGGTCACGCTCTCTTCCCGGGAGTGGCAAGAGCATCGCCAGGCCCTTGAACAGGCCACCCGCCAACTGGACCAGCTGCAAACCGAGCTGATAGAGACCCGTACCGAGATAGCCCGCCTGGAGCGTATCCGGCGCGTGCTGCCCAAACTGGCGCGGCGCAGCGAGCTGCTGCAGAAGCTGGAGGGGTTCTCCGACATCGTGATCCTCCCCGGCGACTTTGGCGAACGCCGCCGCAACACCATCACTGAGCTGGAACAGGCGCGGTTGCTGGAGCGGCAGGCGCGGGCACGCCTCGATAGACTTCAACAGCAGCTGGCGGAGATCGATCTGCAGGAGGCGGTTCTCGCCCAAGCGGAGAGCATCGACCAGCTTCACCAGCGGCTGGAGAGCTACCGCAAGGCGCAGCAGGAGCTCCCGCACTGTCAGGCGCTACGGGAGCAGTTGCTGATCGACGCCCACTCCCTGCTGGCTGAAGTGCGTCCGGATCTCTCCCTGGCCGGGCTGGAAAGCGTGCGCCCGGTGCTCAGCCAACGGATCAGGATCACCACCTTGGGCAGCGAGCGGCAGGCGCTGATGAAGGATCTCGCCCAGGCCGAACAGACCCGCAACAGCCTGGCCACGCGTCTGGAGCAGACCCGCCACCTGCTCGAGCAACTGCCTTCGGCAGAGCCGGTGGATGCGCTGCGCCGCGCGGTGGCCGCAGCCAGAAAGGCGGGTGATATCGACAGCGTGGTGAACGCTGTCCGGGGCGAGATCAAGGTGCTGGAAAAGGGGTGCCATACTGCGCGCAAACGGCTCTCCCTTCCACAGATGGAGCTGGCGGAGATTGCCACGCTCAGCGTCCCGGCACGGGAGACGGTAGAGCGGTTTGAACAGGAGCTGACTGCCCGGGAGCAGCGCGAACAGCAACTCCGCGAGAAACAGGAGCAGCTCGCCGAGAGCCAGCGGGAGCTGGCGGCCCGGCTCGAAGAGATCCGGCAGAGCGGCGCTCCCCCTACCGAACAGGCGCTTACCGAAGCGCGTTCCCGGCGGGAGAGGATCTGGCGGCTGGTGCGCCGTCAGTGGCTCGATGGAGAGGATATCCAGTCCGAACTGCAGGACCTTGATGAGCAGAAAACGCTCCCCGAGATCTACCAATCACGGGTACAGGAGGCAGACGAAATTGCCGACCGGCTGCGCCGTGAAGCGGAGCGTGTCCACCAGCAGGCAAACCTGCAGGCGCGGCTGAAAGAGCAGCAGCAACAGATGGAACTGCTCCAGCAGCAACAGAAGGAACTTGACCGGCAGCGGGAGGAGTCTCGCCAGCAGTGGCTGGCTCAGTGGCATACCAGTGGAGTTACTCCGCTGTCACCAAGGGAGATGCGCGCCTGGCTGGAGCGGCTGGAAAAACTCCAGAACGAGATCCGGCGGCTCGATGAACTGCATGGAAAACTGGCGCAGGCGGAGAGCGTTCGCGATGGTCACCTTCAGGCCGTGACCAGACAGCTCCAGTCACCGGCCGATCCTGCCCTGCCGCTGGATGAACTGCTCCAGATCGCCGAGCAGCAGATTGCCGAAACAGAAACACGGCAGCGCCGCCGCCAGCAACTCGAGGCGGAGATCGCCGCACTGGAACAGGATCTGGAACAGGCCGTCTCCCGCCACACCTCGGTATCCGCCGAGCTGGAGCAGTGGAAAAGCAGCTGGGCCGCCGCCGTGGAGAGCGTAGGTCTGGGGGTGGATGCACTGCCGGAAGAGGCGATCGACATGGTGGAAAAGATCCGCATCGTATTCGAAAAACAGAGCGAGGCGGAGAAGCTGCAGGTGCGCCTGCAGCAGCTCGAGCAGGAGATAGAAGCGTTCTCCCGGCAGGCGCAGAGCGTCATTCATCAGGTCGGCAACGGGGCCGAACAGCTGCCGGTTGAACAGGCAGTACGGCAGCTCTCTTCCCTGCTGCGAGAGAACCAGACCAGAGACTCCCTGCAGCGCCAGCTCGAACAGCAGATCCAGCAGCTGCAGCAGGAGATCGGTACCAGGCAGGCAACCGTTGAAGCGATGACATCGCGCCTGCAAACCCTGTTCAGCGAAGCCCAGTGCAGCACTATTGGAACGGAGCGCGAACAGCAGGAACAGCTGGAGCTCGCCGAACAGCGTTCCACAGAGTATCAGCAGATCAAAAACGAAATCAGCACACTGGAGCGGGAGACCACTGCAACCGAGGGGCTGACCGTAACAGAGCTTGAGCAGGAGGCGGAAGGGATCGATGCCGACACCATTCCTGGCCGTCTGCAGATGCTGGAGCAGAAGATAACAGAACAGCTGGAACCGAAACGAACCGGGCTGGTGGAGACAAAAATCCGCGAAGAGAAAATTCTGGAGCAGATGGATGGCAGCGACAGAGCCACACAGCTTGCCGAACAGTCACAAGGCATCCTGGCACAGATCCGCAACGATGCCGAGCGCTACACCCGCCTCAAGATGGCTGCCCATATCCTGCGCGAACAGATCGAACGCTACCGCGACGAAAACCAGGGGCCGCTGGTAGCGCGGGCCAGCGAACATTTCGCAGCCCTGACCCAAGGCTCATTCAAGGCACTGCGCACCCGCTTTTTCGACAAGGATGAACCTGAACTGACAGGAATCCGCAACGACGGCAGTATCGTTCGTGTCGCCGGAATGAGCTCGGGAACCCGCGACCAACTCTACCTCGCGCTGCGCCTGGCATCACTGGAAAGACAGATCAACAACTCGGAACCCATGCCCTTCATCGTCGACGACATCCTCATCCACTTCGACGACCAGCGCTCCCGCACCACCCTCTCCCTCCTGGCCGAACTGGCCAGAAAAACACAGGTCATCCTCTTCACCCACCACCTGCGCGTGGTAGGGCAGGCGAAAGAGCTGAAGGGTGGCAATGTGGTCGTTCAGGAGCTTAGGGAAGGAAACGTATGACACGACCCCTCTGGCAGTTCTGGATCGACCGCGGCGGAACCTTTACCGACATCGTGGCGCGGCGGCCCGACGGGGTGGTGGTCACCCACAAGCTGCTCTCCGAGAATCCCGAACAGTACCGTGATGCCGCCATTCAGGGCATCCGCGATCTGCTGGGGATCGCCGCCGACGAGGAGATCCCCTGCGGCCGGATCGGGTCGGTGCGCATGGGCACCACGGTTGCCACCAATGCGCTGCTGGAGCACAAGGGGGAGCCGGTGCTGCTGGTGACCACGCGCGGTTTCCGTGATGCGTTGCGTATCGGCTATCAGCAGCGTCCCGACCTGTTCGCGCTGGATATCGAGTTGCCGGAGATGCGCTATGCGGCGGTGCTGGAGGTGGATGAGCGGGTCACTGCGCAGGGGGAGGTTCTGTGCTCGCCGGATCGGGATGCGATCCGCGCCGCGCTGCAGGCCCATCACGAGCGCGGCCTGCGTGCTGTTGCCATCCTGTTCATGCATGCCTGGCGCTTTCCCGCCCATGAGCGGCTGGTGGCGCAGATTGCCGCCGAGGTCGGTTTCGGCCAGATCTCCACCAGCTCCGGCACCAGTCCGCTGATCAAGCTGGTCGGGCGGGGTGACACCACGGTTATCGACGCCTATCTCTCCCCGGTGCTGCGCCGCTATGTAAACCGGGTTGCCGCCGAGCTGCCGGGAACGCGGCTGCTGTTCATGCAGTCCAGCGGCGGTCTCACCGGGGCCGGTTTCTTTCAGGGGAAGGATGCGATCCTCTCCGGCCCGGCCGGCGGGGTGGTGGGGATGGTGGAGACTGCCCGCGCGGCCGGTTTCGAGCGGCTGATCGGATTCGACATGGGGGGCACCTCCACCGATGTGTGCCACTACCGGGGCAGTTACGAGCGCACCCTGGAGAGCTGTATCGGAGGCGCCAGGATTCGCGCGCCGATGATGCAGATCCACACCATCGCCGCCGGGGGTGGCTCCATCGTGAGCTTCGATGGCGCGCGGCTGCGGGTGGGCCCCGAGTCGGCTGGAGCGGATCCCGGCCCGGCCGCCTACCGCAAGGGCGGCCCGCTCACCATCACCGACTGCAACGTGATGCTGGGCCGGCTGCAACCGGCGCTGTTCCCCGCCATCTTCGGCCCGCACGCCGATCAGCCGCTGGACAGCGCGGTGGTTGAGGAGAGATTCACCGCGCTGGCGGAGCAGATCGCCGCCGCCACCGGCACGGCGCGTTCGCCGGAGGAGATTGCCGAAGGGTGCCTCTCCATCGCGGTGGAGAGCATGGCCAACGCCATCAAGAAGATCTCGGTACAGCGCGGCCATGATGTCTCGGAATACACCCTGTGCTGCTTCGGCGGCGCGGGCGGCCAGCACGCCTGCCGGGTGGCCGATGCGCTGGGGATGAAGCGGGTGTTCCTGCACCCCCTTGCCGGGGTGCTGTCCGCCTACGGCATGGGGCTGGCGGATGTGCGCAGGATTCTCGATGTCACGGTTGAGGTGGAGCTGAGCGAGCAGAGCCTGCCGGAGGTGCGCGCACGGGCCGTCGCGCTCTCCCGCGAGGCGGAACAGCAGATCCGCGAGCAGGGGCTGGAGTACCGCTCCATCACCACCCGGCAGAGGGTGGCCTGCCGCTACGCCGGCTCCGACACCGCGCTGAGCGTTCCCCTGGGTGACATCGCCACCATCCGCCGGGAGTTCGAGCGGCTGCACCGGCAGCACTACGGATTCATCTCTTCCCGGAAACCGCTGATCATCGCCAGTCTCGAGGTCGAGGCCATCGCCCATGGCGAGCGCCCGGAGGAGCAGGTGTCGTGCAGCGGCGAAACGGCAGCAGGCGCCGCCGGGCCGCAGCTGTTCGATACCGTGGTGGACGGGCGCAGGCAGGCGACCCCCTTCTACCGCCGGGAGGCGCTTGTTGCCGGTCAGCGCATCCCGGGTCCCGCCGTGATCGTGGAGCAGACCGGAACCATCGTGATCGAACCCGGCTGGCAGGCGGAACTGTCGCCGCAGGGAGCCCTGCTGCTGAGCCGTCACGGGGCGCGCCGGCACGAGCGCGACGAGGCCGCGGCCACCCGGCTGGATCCGGTCCGGCTGGAGATCTTCAACAACCTGTTCATGTCCATCGCGGAGCAGATGGGCACGGTGCTGGAGCAGACCGCGGTTTCGGTCAACATCAAGGAGCGGCTGGACTTCTCCTGCGCCCTGTTCGATCCCGAGGGGAACCTGGTGGCCAACGCCCCGCACATGCCGGTCCACCTGGGCAGCATGAGCGAGAGCATCAAGGCGGTGATCCGCCACAACCGCGGCCGCATGCGGCCGGGCGACGCCTTCATGCTCAACGCCCCCTACAACGGCGGGACCCATCTGCCCGACATCACCGTAATCAGGCCGGTATTCGATAGCGCGGGCAGCCGCATCATCTTCTACGTCGCCAGCCGCGGCCACCATGCCGACATCGGCGGCACCACCCCCGGCTCCATCCCGCCCGGCAGCCGCAGTGTTGCGGAGGAGGGGGTTCTGATCGACAACTTCCGGCTGGTGCACGAGGGGGAGTTCCGCGAGCAGGCGGTGCGTGAACTGCTCGCCAGCGGCCCCTGGCCGGCGCGCAGCATCGACTGCAACATCGCCGATCTGCGCGCCCAGCTGGCGGCGTGCGAGCGGGGGATCGCCGAGCTGAACGGAGTGATCTCCACATACGGACTGGCGGGCGTACAGGCCTACATGAGGCATGTGCAGGACAACGCGGAGGAGTCGGTGCGCCGCGTCATCCAGCGGCTGCGGGACGGCTCGTTCAGCTATGAGATGGACGATGGCAGCTGCATCCGGGTCGCCATCAGCGTGGACCGGCGCAACCGCCGCGCGCTGATCGATTTCAGCGGCACCAGCCCGCAGCACCCCGGCAACTTCAACGCCCCGCTGGCCATCACCCGCGCCGCGGTGCTGTATGTGTTCCGCTGTCTGGTGCAGGACAACATCCCGCTCAACGAAGGGTGCCTCAAGCCGCTCGAGATCCGCGTCCCGGAAGGAAGCATGCTCAACCCGCGCCACCCCGCAGCGGTGGTCGCCGGCAATGTGGAGACCTCCCAGTGCATCGTCGACACCCTGTTCGGCGCGCTGGGGGTGATGGCAGCCTCCCAGGGCACCATGAACAACATCAGCTGGGGCGACGCCGAGTACCAGTACTACGAAACCCTGTGCGGCGGCGCCGGCGCCACCCCCGCCAGAGATGGCGCCAGCGCGGTACACACCCACATGACCAACTCCCGCCTGACCGATCCCGAGATACTGGAGCAGCGCTTCCCGGTTCTGCTGGAGGAGTTCTCCATCCGCCGCGGCTCCGGCGGCAGCGGCAGACGGCGTGGCGGAGACGGCGTGCTGCGCCGCACCCGGTTTCTGCAACCGATGAGCGTCAGCATCCTCTCCGGCCACCGCCGGGTGCCGCCCTACGGCATGGCCGGTGGAGAGCCGGGCCGCTGCGGAGAGAACCGGCTGCTCGGCCGTGACGGTGAGGAGCGGTTGCTGGATTCAACGGTGGAGATCAGCGTGCGGGCGGGGGATCGCCTCGAGATCCGCACACCGGGCGGTGGTGGTTATGGGGATGCCGGTGAGCAGTGAAACCAGGCGCGGCTTTTTTTTCCATGAAGGGCATGAAGATTCGGAAAATGGCGAGAGTATTGTGCGCTTCATCTTTTGTATTATTAACCCGGTCACTGCTCGCTGAGTAGTTAACTTTTTTTCATTGATGATGCTCCTCCTCGGCTATATTCGATCTGCGCAAAAATCTGTTCGTTATTTGCAGTCAGGAGCTGCCCCTTCACATTGCGCCCTTCGTTTCTCGCTGGCGATCATATCGTCCAGGGTGCGCCCCGGAGTGTGGGGGAACTGTTCCTGCCGGGTGCTGAGATTGCGTATCCGGTCGAGCCGGAAGTTGCGAAAGCTGTCGCGCAATTCGCACCAGGAGCCCAGCGTCCAGAGGGAGCCCCAGAAGAATAGCCCCAGTGGCCAGACGGTGCGGGTCGAGCCCACACCATCCTGGCGAGTGTAGTCAAAGCTCACCTTGTTGCGGCTGTCGATGGCGTGGCGCAGTTTGGTCATGGTGGTGGCGACGTCGGGGTGGATCCGGATAAGGGGGGAGAAGAGGCGGGTCCGGTCGACTCTGCCCTTGAGGCATTCCGGCAGTACGGTTTCGGTTTTGCTCAGAACCGATTGCGCTGCCCTGGCAAGCTCGGGATCGGCCCAACTCTTGACGATGCGCGCACCCAAGGTGAGGGCGGTCAACTCCTGTTCGGTGAACATCAGGGGCGGCAGATCGAAACCGCGCCGCAGTGCATAACCGACCCCCGCTTCTCCCTCGATGGGTATGCCAGAGAGGGAGAGATCCTGTACGTCCCGGTAGATGGTGCGTTCCGATACCTCCAGCTCCTCCGCCAGCCAGCGGGCGGTGGTGACGCGGCGGGTGCGAAGATACTGGATGATCTGGAAAAGTCGGTCGGCGCGTCTCAAGCGTTTCCTTCCCTGGGGTTCGATATGTAGTATTCTACACCAGACTTGCTGACAGCCTGGTGTCAGCAGGTATGTCTTTCCGGTATCGGGAGTTATGTCATGAAACGGGATCCTCGGTTGCGTCTCCTGTCCAGCGATCATCACCGGGCGCTGGTGATGGCGCGCAAGATGGACAAGGCGGGCAGGGAAGAGGTGATTGATCCGGCTATTCTGGAAGGGATAAAGGCGTTCTGCCGCGATGAGTTGCAACCCCACTTTGCACAGGAGGAGAGGTTTCTGCTGCCGGCTCTGGAGAGACATGGGGAACACAAACTCGTGGAGCAGACTCTGCATGAGCATGCGCAGATGGTGGAGTTGATGAGGCGGTTGGAGGAGCGGGATGCGCTTCGGCAGCTTGCGCAACTGCTGAAACAGCATGTCCGGTTCGAGGAGCAGAAGCTGTTCGAGGTCAGCCAGCAGAAGCTGGGTGATGCCGATCTGGAGGTTGTTGCTGCTGGAGTGGTTAGCCAGCCGCCCGTTTGAATACCGTGTAGTGGCACTTCGGGCAGGGCGGAATGCGGCTGGTCTTGTGGAAGTGCAGATGTTCTCCACAGGAGACGCACTCCAGTGTGCCGGGGCCGGTTATCTCCCCGGTGTGGTATCGCTCTGCACTCTGCAGCTGCTCCTTGAATTTCAGCATCTCTACCGTGGCCCTGTCGGCGACGCTGAGGAACAGGTCGGCCAGCCGCTCCTCGATCAGCTGGATGTCGAAACGCAACCACTGTTTCAACTCCTGGACTTCGTCGCTGCTCAGATAGCTTGCCGCGTCCTCGATATCGCGGCGCAGATAGTCGGCGACCTTGTGCGCCTCTTCACGGGAGAGCTCTTCCAGCTCGATGGCTTTGTCGCGGGCATACTCGATGGCCTGACGCACTCGCGGTGTTTCCTCTTCCACAGCTTTTTCCAGAAACTCCTTGACCCGCTCCAGCATGCGGTTGTAGCCGTGGACAAGTTTTTCGTCATCGTGGTGTTGGTTCTGGTTCATTGTGGCGTTCCTGTTGGTTCAGAGTATCGAGTGGGGCGTCAGTGGCGCATGTACCTGTATCAGAGGTGA
>JALSRO010000239.1 GCA_026984715.1 Chromatiales bacterium
CCGCGGCTATCCGGGAACGGTGCACTGGCGCAACAGCCAGACCATAATCAACGCGGCCTACAATCCCCGCAACTTCTGGGCCGGCTCTGCCGGTTCTCTGGAGAAACAGGCCCGTTCAGCGGCTCGCGGCGGAGTGGGCGGGAATGGTGAGAACGATATCATGGAGGCGCGTCTTGCCCTGATCCCCGAGTATGTGACCCGCTTTCGCAAGGTGTTTGGCACTGAATGGCCATTGATCCGGGATGCCTGGCGCGCCATAGCCGCCTACGAGCGTACTCTGGTACAGCGGGATACGCCGGTGGACAGATATCTTCTGGGCGATAAATCGGCGCTTACCGAGCAACAGGTGAGGGGAAAGAAGCTGTTCGAGGGAAAGGCTGGATGTATCCAGTGCCACAACGGGGCAATGGCCACCGATTACAGTTACTACAACATCGGAGTTCCTCCAAACAAGCGCTGGGAGGAGGATGGCCTGGCCCAGATCACCTTCCGCTTCGAACAGTACGCCAAGGGGCAGAGTGAAGAGGGTTACCGCACTGCCAAGTCTGACTGGGGTTTCTTCTATCGTACCAAGAACAGCTGGGACAGGGGCAAATTCCGCACTCCCACCCTGCGTTATACCATGTACACCGCACCCTACATGCACAATGGTGTTTTCTACACGCTGGAAGAGGTGGTGGATTTCTACAATCGCGGTGGAATGGACGAGGAGGGGCGAACCACCCCCTTCCCCGAGAACAAGAGCAAGCTGATCAAACCACTCGGGTTGACGGACGAAGAGAAGGAGGATCTGCTCGCTTTCCTCGAGGCGTTTTCCGGGGACGAGATAGTCGTCGAGCCCCCGGAGTTGCCCGATTATGCGCCCCGGTTTACCAGGCAAGAACTCATGGAGGCGAAGAAATGACAGCGCCTGTCGAAACGATTGAAAAAAGTGGTGAGAGTGGTGCGGAGCATACTCTCTGCATGATGACCCGCCGCCGGTTTCTGCTGACCGGCAGCGCAGCGGCCATCTCCGTCAGCACCATCTCTCTTTCGCTTTTCCCCGGCACCGCCGTTCAGGCTGAAGTGGTGAGTTATCCACGCAAACTCATCGCCAGGCTGAGTGCACTCGAGGACGACAGGCCGGTGGATTTCGACTATCCGGACAACGCCGCCGGCAGCGCTGCCATGCTGGTCAAGATGGGTGGAGTCAGGGGCGGAGGCGGTATCGGTCCCCAGGGCGACGTAGTGGCCTTCAGCTATATGTGTACCCACCAAGGCGGGCCGCTGGAGGGGCTGTACAAGGCGGTGGGCGACCATCGGGTGCTGGGGCAGTGCCCGATGCACCTCTCCACCTTCGACCTGACACGGCACGGCATCATTGTCTCTGGTCAGGCCTATGAGAGTCTGCCGCAGATTCTCCTGGAGCTGGATGGGGATGATATCTACGCTGTCGGGGTGATGGGCCTTTTGTATGGCCGCAATCGGAATCTGATTAAATCCCGGGAGGGGCGGTGATGTCTAAAGAATATATCCCGATGGACAGCGTACCGTTGCCGCCGAAGAACGCAGAGAAGCTTACCACCTGTTGCGACTACTGCATCGTCGCATGTGGCTACAATGTGTACCGCTGGCCAACCAGTGTGGCGAGCGGCGGCCCCAAGGCGACTCAGAATGCGTTTGGTGAGGATTTTCCCACCGCCATGCTGAAATCCTGGGTGGCTCCCACTCAGCACAACGTGGTGATGTACAACGGTAAACCGCATCATGTGGTCATCATCCCGGACAAGAAGTCCAAGGTAGTCAATATCGGTGGTGATTCCAGCATCCGTGGCGGAACCATCGCACAGAAGTGCTTCAATCCCAAGACACCCACCAAGGATCGGCTGACCCAGCCGTTGATGCGCATCGACGGCATCCTCCAGCCGGTGTCGTGGGAACTGGCCCTCGATGTGGCTGCCGAGGTGGGCAAGCACGTGATCAGGAAGCATGGTGCCAATGCCTATTCGGTGAAGCAGTACTCCTATCAGTTCGTGGAGAACACCTACGCCATCACCAAGTTTGCCTTGCGGCACGTGAGGACGGCAGCATTCACCTTCCACGACACCCCTTCGGATGTCACATCCACCCCCGGGTTCCGCGATGCCGGTTTCGATAATTTCGCTCCTGCCTACAAGGATTGGGGAGATGCCGACGTGCTGATGATCTGCGGCACCGACCCCTATGAAACCAAGACCGTGCTCTTCACTCAGTTTATCCGTCCGGCCATCGACAAGGGGATGAAGACCATCTGGCTCAATCCGCGCGAAACCGCCGGCCTGGCTTATGCCAAGTCCAAGGGGGCGCTGCACATTCAGCTCTATCCCGGTACCGATACGGTGGTGCTGGGGGCCATCAGCCGGGTGATCCTGGAAAACGGTTGGGAGGACAAGGAGTGGATCGACAAGTGGGTCAACAAGATGTGGGAGTCCAGCTCCGGCTTTGGTCAGGGAACCCGCAACACCCCCTGGCAGTGGCGCACCACCTGGGGCAAGTTCCAGACCGATGGCGTCTATGGCAAGAAGGGGTACAAGCAGTGGCTGCTGTCGCAAAAGGAGTATGAACCCGGCGCGGCTGCCGCCCTTGCCGGTATTCCCGTGGAGCAGATCTATCAGGCAGCGGAGTGGTTGACCGGAGGTGGCAAGGGCAAGCGTCCCAAGGCCTCTTTTGGAATAGAGAAGGGGTTCTACTGGTCCAACAACACCGGTAACACCAATGCTATCAGCTCTATTGCCACGCTCTGTGGAGCGGGTGGTCGCCCCGGGCAGGTTGTGGGGCGGTTTGGTGGCCATCAAC
>JALSRO010000240.1 GCA_026984715.1 Chromatiales bacterium
TCTTTATGCTGATTGGTATTATTGCAGGAGTTGTTTTTGCGCTGATCCTGTTCTATCTGGAAGAGCCGGGGGCCGAAGAGAGCGAGGTGTTGCCGGAGGGGGCGGTCCCGGCAGTGGAGACACCAAACGGCTGATACTAGCCCAATAACCTCGAATCGAGTTACGGCAGGGCGAGGCGCGCGTAGCCTCCTCTGCCTTTTTTGTCTGCGGAAACCCGGATTGACCATCATTATCACTTCCAGATCGAAAGAGCGATTTTTCTCCTGACACAATGGTGTCAGCAGACCCTTGCTACACTAGCAGCTCAATCGGATAGAGCAATGGAGATGAATATGGCAACAGAAGCAATGAAGCCACATGGTGCGTTCAGCTGGAATGAGCTGGTGACCAACGATGTGCCCGGCGCAAAAGCCTTTTACAGCGAACTGCTGGGATGGACACTCTCAGACATGGAAACAAATTGCGGCTACACCCTGGCAAAGGCAGGAGAGACTGAGGTGGCAGGTATCATGGCGACTCCATCGGAGGCACAGGGAATGCCGCCAGCATGGGGTGCCTATGTAACCGTGGATGATGTCGATGCCATGCCGGCCAGGGTAGAGGCACTGGGCGGAAAAACCATCCTGCCACCCCGGGATATTCCCGATGTGGGCCGTTTCATGGTGATGCAGGATCCGCAGGGGGCAGTGCTCATGTTGATCACCTATTTCAATAATAAATAGTCGTAATCATTGGCCCGGCAACAATATTTGTTGCCGGGCCAATGAAATAGATCCCGTTCGGCTGCCGGGCTGAGAGTGGTTGCCTATCTTCTGTTTCGAACCGAGTGGATCACGTATTGCCTTTCAAAATAGACCGAGTATTCAGCGTATTTCCAGCGTGTAATCGGCGGATCTCCCACTGCGGGAAATTTTTTTATCGGCTGGCCAAACTTTGTTGTCACCTGCTGCATGCTCATTCCCCGTGTCGGCATATCGGCTTGGTGTCTTGCCGAATCGACCGCAGGCAGGGTGAGCAGATCGGCCTGTGCTGCGGTGGCGGGGATAAAGACCAGGCATAGCAAAAAAAGATATAGTGAACGCAACGGCTGCTCCTTGAACTTTCCGGCTAGAGTAACGATCCAACTGATATAGCAAGTGGTGATTTGGCACCGCTTTTTCTCTATATCGGCACATATATGGTTTATGTTGAAAACAGATTGGAATCTCCCGCCGGTGCAGTGGCACCGGATGTGGATGCCTGGCTGTCGGCCCTGTCCGGTCAATATCCGGAGCAGGCGCTGGCGGTGTTGCGCCGTGCCTGCGGGATGGCACAGCAGGCCCATGGAGGACAGCTGCGCGCCTCCGGAGAGCCCTATCTGCATCATGTGCTGGCGGTAGCCGACATTCTTGTCGATCTGCGGCTGGACTATGAAACCATCGCCGCAGCCATTCTTCACGATGCGGTGGAGGATACCGAGGTCACCCTGGAGGAGATTGAGCAGGAGTTTGGCGAGGCTATCGCCCGGCTGGTGGATGGGGTGACCAAGATTGAATTTATTCACGCCGTGTCGGGTGGCGGTACGCAGCAGGCGGAGAGTCTGCGCAAGCTGCTGCTGGCGATGGCGGAGGATGTGCGGGTGGTGCTGATCAAGCTGGCGGATCGGCTGCACAACATGCGCACCCTGAAACATCTGCCGCCCGAGAAGCAGCGCCGCATCGCCCGGGAGACCCAGGAGATCTATGCGCCGCTGGCCAATCGCCTGGGGATCTGGCAGCTCAAGTGGGAGCTGGAGGATCTGGCGTTCCGCTATCTGGAGCCGGACAACTACCGCAAGCTGGCGCACAGTCTGGATGAACGGCGCGTGGAGCGGGAGCAGTACATCGAGCGGGTTATCGATCAGCTTTCCAGGGCATTGGCGGAGGTGGGGATCGAGGCGCAGGTGACCGGTCGCCCCAAACATATCTACAGCATCTGGCGCAAGATGCAGCGCAAGGGGGTGGGGCTGAATCAGCTCTACGACCTGCGCGCAGTGCGCATCCTGGTGAACGAGGTGGCCGACTGCTACCATGCCCTGGGGATCGTCCATACCCTGTGGCGCCACATCCCGCGGGAGTTCGACGACTATATCGCCACCCCCAAGGAGAACCACTACCAGTCCATCCACACCGCGGTGATCGGTCCGCAGGGCAAGACCTTGGAGGTGCAGATCCGTACTCATGAGATGCACCACCATGCCGAGTTGGGGGTGGCGGCCCACTGGGTCTACAAGGAAGGGGGTAGTGGGCGTGACGCCGCCTTCGAGCAGAAGATCGCCTGGCTGCGGCAGCTGCTGGAGTGGAAGGATGAATCCCGCGATGCCGGTGACTTCATCGACCGCTTCAAGTCGGAGCTGTTCGAGGATCGGGTCTATGTTTTGACCCCCCGGGGCGATATTCTGGATCTGCCCCAGGGAGCCACGCCGCTGGATTTCGCCTATGCGGTGCATACCGAAGTAGGCCATCGCTGCCGTGGCGCCCGGGTGGATGGGCGTATCGTGCCCTTGACCTATGAACTGAAGAGTGGTGAACAGGTGGAGATCATGACCACCCGCCACGGTGCGCCCAGCCGTGACTGGCTCAATCCGCAGCTGGGCTACATAAAGAGTTCGCGGGCCCGCTCCAAGATTCTCACCTGGTTCAAACAGCAGGATCAGGAGAAACACATCAACGATGGGAAGCTGGTTCTGGAGCGGGAGCTGCGCCGCCTGGGTGCTGCTGAACTGGAGCCCGAGAGGCTGGTAACCGAACTCAAGTTCCAGGAACAGAATGAACTGCTGGCAGCAATCGGCCGCGG
>JALSRO010000241.1 GCA_026984715.1 Chromatiales bacterium
CAGAAAGGCAGGAATATCCAGATACTCCATGGAGTTTTCATCCACAGCCGCACTACCATAAGTGACCCCGCCAGCCGCTCTGGCTGCAGACCGGTTGTTACGGATCACGGTGGGCTGCTCCAGCTCCTTGTAGTCTGCCTCTCCGCTGTTGCCGTTCTGAACCAGCTTGACCTTCTTCTCCAGCTCCTGAGCCGCAACCTGCTGACCCAGGCCGGTGGCAACCACGGTGACCCGCATCTCGCCTTCCATCTCCGGCTCCAGCACGGTTCCCACCACAACGGTAGCGTTGTCGGAGGCAAACTCCTTCACGGTGTTACCCACCTCCTCGAACTCACCGATGGACATATCCATGCCGGCGGTGACATTGACCAGAATACCGCGTGCACCGAGCAGATTGATATCTTCCAGCAACGGACTGGAAACGGCCGCCTCCGCAGCCAGCCGTGCACGATCCTCTCCCGAGGCGACACCGGAACCCATCATCGCCATACCCATCTCCGACATCACGGTACGCACGTCGGCAAAGTCGACGTTTATCAAGCCTGGCCGGGTTATCAGCTCGGAGATCCCCTGCACCGCGCCCAGCAACACATCGTTGGCAGACTTGAAGGCATCCAGCAGTGTCATGGTCTTGCCCAGCACCTGAACCAGCTTCTCGTTGGGGATGGTGATCAGGGAATCCACATAACCACGCAGCTCCTCGATCCCGCTATTGGCGATCTCGGAGCGTTTCTTCCCTTCGAAGGGGAACGGCTTGGTAACCACCGCAACGGTGAGTATCCCCATCTCCTTGGCAATCTGGGCAACCACCGGAGCACCTCCGGTACCGGTACCTCCACCCATGCCTGCGGTGATGAACAACATGTCGGCGCCGTCGATCACCTCCATGATGCGCTCCCGATCCTCCAGTGCAGATTCGCGCCCGATCTCCGGATTGGCACCAGCGCCAAGCCCCTTGGTGATATTGTTACCCAGCTGCAGTACGGTACGCGCCGAGGAGCCGCGCAGTGCCTGGGCATCAGTGTTGGCGCAGATGAAATCCACACCTTCCAGATTCTGCTGCACCATATGCTCCACCGCATTGCCGCCACCACCGCCGACACCAAGCACCTTGATGACTGCACTCTGACTGAAAGAGTCCATTAGTTCAAACATGATGTTTCTCCTCTCTGATAGTAAAACCTGTCGATTCGTTCTAGAAATTGCCCGTAAACCAGCTCTTCATGCGTTGCCAGATCCCCTTAACACCCGTATCAAGTGATTGTTCCTCCTGTCCTTTGTTCCAGTGTTCATGACCAAACAGCAGCAAGCCGACTCCGGTTGCATGGATCGGATTGCGCACCACATCCGCCAGTCCGGTGATGGCCTGCGGAACCCCCAGCCGCACCGGCATATGAAAGATCTCTTCCGCCAACTCCACCGCCCCTTCCATCTTGGAGCACCCCCCCGTCAGCACGATCCCCGAGGCACAGATATCCTCGAAACCGCTGCGGCGCAGCTCCGCCTGAATCAGCATGAACAGCTCCTCATAGCGAGGCTCCACCACCTCGGCCAGGACCTTGCGCGCCAGCCGCCGTGATTCGCGCTCCCCCACCCCAGGCACCTCGATGGTCTCTTCGGAGGTGGCCAGCTGGGTCAGGGCGCAGGCATATTTGAGCTTGATCTCCTCGGCATTCTGGGTAGGGGTACGCAGCGCTACGGCGATATCGTTGGTCACCTGATCACCTGCGATGGGGATCACGGCGGTATGGCGTATCGCTCCATCGGTAAAGATGGCGATATCCGTGGTCCCTCCACCGATATCCACCAGACACACCCCCAGCTCTTTCTCGTCATCGGTCAGCACCGCGTAGCTGGAAGCAAGCTGTTCAAGAATGACATCATCCACCTCCAGACCGCAGCGGCGCACACACTTGACGATGTTCTGGGCGGCGCTGACGGCACCTGTAACCATGTGAACCTTGGCCTCCAGGCGCACCCCGGACATGCCGATGGGCTCCCGGATCCCCTCCTGGCTGTCGATGATGTACTCCTGCGGCAAGGTGTGCAGCACCTTCTGATCCGCCGGAATAGCCACCGCACGTGCCGCATCCAGCACCCGGTCGATATCGCCCTGGGTCACCTCCTTGTCGCGGATGGCGACAATGCCGTGGGAGTTGAGACTGCGGATGTGGCTGCCCGCGATCCCCGCGAATACAGAATGGATCTGGCAGCCGGCCATCAGCTCCGCCTCCTCCACGGCACGCTGGATGGACTGCACCGTGGACTCGATATTGACCACCGTGCCTTTCTTCAGCCCCCGGGATGGATGAGAGCCGATCCCGATAATCTCCACACCCCCTTCCGGGTTGATCTCGCCCACAATCGCCACCACCTTGGAGGTTCCGATATCCAGGCCGACAATCAGGTTTTTTTCAGTTTTTTTAGACATTGTTCATTTCCTTAACCACCTCCCCAGCTGGTTTCCAGCGCACTGCAAATCCATTGGTGTAACGTAAATCGATCTGCTCGATCCGGTCTGCCCTGGCAGCCAGTACTCCGTTGTAGCTGTGGACAAAACGCAGCAACCGTTCATGACTCTCCTCCTGATGACCCAGCACCAATACCATTCCATTGTCGAGTGCAAGCCGCCACGCATGGCGTGGATCCATTTCCAGACGGGCCACGGAAAAATGCAGCGGCGCCAAGATGCGCTGCATCTCCCGATAACGCCGCACCATCGTCCCCTGCATCGCCTCCGGCCCCTGGAACAGCGGCAAATCCGGTGGATAGCTGGCTGGCGAGGGGGCGAAAAGCTCTCCCGCCGGATTGA
>JALSRO010000242.1 GCA_026984715.1 Chromatiales bacterium
CGGTCCAGCATCTCCCGGTCCATATCGCTCATACAGCCTTCATTTGGCGAGGAGGGACCATCACTCTCTGGCTGGTCGCCGCCAGCAGCTGTTTCGGCGCCGGAGGGGGCGTCGGGCGAGGGCGGGTTGTCTGTCACCGAGTCCTGTTCATTGCAGGCTGCGAGCCCAATCAGCATGGCGACGAGGAGGGTGCGGCAGAGGGTGAGGGGTATCGTGGTCATGAGCTGGATATCTCCCTGTTTTGTCGTAGAGACAGCATCCGCCGCAACAGGTTTTGAGGGATTGTCTGTTTTGCGGGAGGCGTCACACTGTTTCAGTCACCACCCCTTTGTTGTCGCCTTGCCGCCCGCCGCGCCCGGATTGCACGGCGGATGTCGGCCACCAGCCCACCGAAGCCCCCCCACCAGCCGGCCAGGATGAGCAGTAGCGGCCGGCTGTCGGCTGCTACTGCATCGAGGAAGGAGGGTGCGGTCGTCATGCCGCCGATGATCGGCAGGACCAGAAAGATGAGCGCACCACCGAGCAGGCCGGAGAGCAGACCGTGCAGCGTTCCGGCATCCCGAGCATCGAGACCGGCGACAAGGCCGGGAACGATCCAGATGGCGGTGAGCGTGATCATCTGTGGCGCAGTAACCTTCCCGACACCCGCGAGCCAGCCTGCTGCCAACATAAGCATGGCAAGCAGCATGAGCAGGATAGCTCCGCGCAGAATTGCCGGTATGTCCATGTGCGATGACCTCGGGTTAGGAAGCGATCGGCGGCGGGAGAGGGGCGCTCTTTCCGGCGCCGCCAGGAGGGGCATAGGTTACCGGGATGGGGACGTGTGGTCCAGTTTCCCGGCGAATGGTGAAGTTTGGGCAAACTCTGTTTTTCTCACTACGACCGGCGCTAAAGATCGCCTCATTCACCGACGACAAAGCCAAGGGAGGCGTTACTGCTATCAGAGATCTCCGGTAATCTGTGGATGAGAATCGGGTCACGGAAATCGGTAACGTAACAGGGGACAATCTGTTGAACCGGGTTCCGGTTATTGTCGGGAGGGCCTGGCTTTTTCAGGAGTTCAGAAACGGCGCCCGGAATGGTATCTGTCCCCATTCATATTCATTCGGAGACCAGACACATCATGTCATTGGCTTCAGGAATCTGTCGAAACAGGGCGCCGTGCGCAGGCAATGGTCATCCCGTTGCCGATCGCCGGCCTGGTGGCCATCTGATGATTGTCGTCGCCATTCTGATTGGGCTCCTGACCGGCTGTGACGGAATGCCCGCAGGGAGTGTTCCAACCCCGGGAGAAAATTCCTCCGACGCTCCGCCCGCCGACTCCTCTGTGTCGAAACCGGGTTTTCCCGATCCTGCTCCTCCGGCGCTGGAGCCGATGGATGACCAAGGTTTCAATGCGCTGGCCGATGATGACAAAATCTATGTCGCAAAAAAACTCTATGCCACTCTCTACAAGGGGGTTAGCCTGCAGGCGCTGCGCAGCCGGATCGATTCGGGAGATTTCATCTCATCCATGAAGTCCAGGCTGTACGCATCAGACATTGCGCAGCCCGATCTGGACAAGATATTCGTGGATGACTACACCATTCCCTATGCTGGCAGGCAAGGAGACCGGCTGTTCGAGAAGCGCTGGCGGATTTTCAGCCATATCGCCTCCACTCTCTACTATACGAAACTGAGCCGCCCCTACTTCAGTGAGTGGGTGGCCTATATGCTCGCCCAGACTATCCTTTTCTCTCCCGCCTATGAGGTCGAGAGCGTCCGTCCCTTTCCCGAACTCGTTGCCAGCAACTACCAGCGTCTCAGGCGGATGGTCGATGAGGAGAAATCGATCCAAGAGATCGCCTATGAGCACATGATGTCCAGGGAGAACTGGGCCCGTTTCCGAAGCCCGGAAGACAACGCCCGGGAGATGTTGGAGATCTGGCTCTATGACTATGATGACAGCCATGTCCCCCCGGCTGCGCAGGCGTTGAAGAACTGGAGATGGGAGCTGCGCCGTGAGAAGAACGCCGAAGGGATCTACGGCAACATTTACAAGTTCTACAACGGCACCAACAATAGGACGGAAGAGAACCAGCAGCCAGTCGAACTGCTGGGCAAACGGATCCGCACCGGAGAGGAGTTCTATCGGGCGATTGTCGAACATCCGGATTTCCTGCCGGGCGTGATTGAACGAATCGTCAACCTGTTTTTCCCGACCTTTTCGGCAGAGCAGAAGCGGGAGATCATCTCAGCGATTGCGCAGGCAAAACCGGCCACGTTCAGGGAGCTGTTCGCCCATATCCTCTTTTCCAAAAAGTATCTCCTTCAGTCGAAGAGGATAAAGACCATGGAAGAGGTCTACATGAGTTTGGCCCATACGCTCGACATGGAACCCACGGGTGCGCAGTCGTTTCGCTATCTGTTCACGAGCGGGATGGGGGGAAGCAATCAGGAGGCGCTCACCTACAAGCTGGGTCGTCTGGATGAGGGGGTGTCCGATACCGATAGCGTAATCCGCTACCATCAATATATCCGTACCAATATCTTCCTGAAACGGGGCGCCGGAGGATGGAACTCCACCATGCTCAAGTCGCGCTATGGGGGTGATACCGTAGAGCAGTTACTAAACACCATGTTTCTGGACATTGTCGGCAGGCGGATGAGTGCCGATGAGGAGAGTGAGCTCGTCTCGATCATCACCGACGCCGGTGTAGAGGACATGGGGTCGGAATGGAACCGTTTCGCCATCATGCTGATGACATTCGACTACTTCTCCAGGCTGAGTGAGATCTACACCTATCGGGCAGTAGGTGAAGGAGGACGGT
>JALSRO010000243.1 GCA_026984715.1 Chromatiales bacterium
CGTCGGGGTCCTCCACGGCGTAGGGGCCGGTGACGGTGATCCCCTGATCCCGGGCGGACTGCGCCAGCCGGTCGGCCACCGTGCGGGAACGGTCGCTGGACAACAGGCCCACCGCAGCGGGGCGTTTCTGCTCCATCACCCAGGCGGGCACCTCCTCACGGCTGACGGTGAAGAGAATGGCATCCCAGCGGGTGTCGTCACCGGCCTCGCCGCCCACTGCGGGGAAGCAGTTGCGCCGCAGCCAGCGATGAATCCGTTCGCGCTGGAGCCATCCGGCAACGGCGATGACGATGCTGGCCGACATTAACGAGTTGCCCAGCAGAACGCCGAACTGATCGAGCCACAGCCAAGTGGATGCCTCCCAGCCGAACAGCTGGCCGTTGTTGCCTACCAGATTGATCATCCGGGTTCTCCTCCGGTTTCACTCGCTCGATTTGGTGAAATTCCTCTGTATTTTTCGGCAGCAGATGGAGATCTCTTCAATGACCGGGTTCGGATTTCTTACTGGGTAAGGCATCCGGGAGTTGTGGCGGCAGTTTGTGGATATTCCATGGCCGGTCACTGCTCATCTGCAGCAGCAGCGGCAGCAGCTGCTCCTCCACCCAGGAGGCGAAGCGCAGCCACGCCCCCTCGTCCAGCGGCTCGAAGCCGTGGGCGAGGATCGAGTGGTTGCGCCCCTGGATGTGGTCGCGCATCCGCTCTCCCTGTTGTTGCCAGAACCTCCGCACCGTTTCTCCGCCGTATTCGGCGGCGAGTGCCCAGGCATTGAACAGCCCGGCCTGATGCTTTCCTTCGCGGTTGACGGTCAGTTCGATGCCATCCGGGATCTTCTCCGGCGGCACATCAGCGGTGTCGATGTCCGCCTGGCGCAGAATCCACTGGGCGCTCCACTCGAGCAGCCGGTAGAGCCGCGCCACCGCATCGTCATAACGCCCCTGCGCCGCCCGCCGTTGCGCGTTGCGCCACAGGTCGTAGAGCCGCAACGGCTCCCCGCGTTCCGCACTCATCAACAGATCCAGTGAACAGTATAACTGGGGCCACAATGCACCCTGTTTGGCGCGGTAACGCATCAGAATTTCTCGTGCTCCCGCATGATCGAACCGATCCCATGCGGCGAACCCCCGGCTCAAATCGAGCGCCCGCTGATACTCGCCGCGTAACTCGTGGTCGCGCGGGGAATGCAGCGCCTCCAGCATGGCGATGCTCTCTTCATAGGCGAAACGCCGCCAGGAGAAGAGCGCCCGTTTCAATTGGCGCGCAAAACGGCTGGCCTCGACACTGGCAGGCATCACGCATTCCGCCCCCGACTCCACCTTCACCAGATTCGAGCGGCCGCCGCTGACCAGTTGCAGTTCGACCCGCTCGTCATCCAGCGCGGCCACCGTCAGCGCCGCGCTCATGGTCTTGGTGCCGCCGGTGTAGTCGGCGATGAGGCGTGTATCATTCTGCCGTCCGAGCCAGTCCGTAACTTTGCGGTACACGTCATCGAAATCGTCAGCCCTTACCTCGATGATTTCGAATTGATCTTCATCGAGACCCGCCTGCGCGGGAATATTGGGCAAGGTCGGTTTATCATCCCCAAACCGCGCCTTGATGACGTTGCCCTTGCCTTCAATCTGCACGTAGGAGCCCTTGTTGCCCGTGGCGGGATCGTCGCCCGAACAGACGAAGCAGACATGATCAGGCCGCACGCCGGAAATGGCGCGGAGAATCGGCTCGTGGGAGCCGCCGACGGTACAGATTAGAGTGGCTTTCATTTTCATCTCCCCTTAACAGGATGTTGAAAAATCCCATCCGTAGTCTTTTTAAACACAGGCGGGCCCGGAAAAGCGCGATTTCCCGTCCCCTTCGTTTTCAGTCCTGGTTCCCCTATAAACTGCGGCAGTTCCTGGCGCCGCAAGCAGTTCCCCGGAAAATGGAGAGTTCAACAGCCTGTTAATTTACCTAGATAGCACTTTGGGTGACTATGCCTCTGGCTAACCCCGAGTCGCCCCTCAAGCGTCAGCAGATCGAGTAGTGGCCATATTATTAAGGACAAATATGGCGGAAGAGCACAGGGTTATCCGCTCTCAAGCCATACCAGCTTTTCACCCATCTCGGTTTTACGTCTTATTGCCCAAGGAAGAAAGATGACCGTTTCCCGTATGACCTCTGCAGCTCGTTTGCGCAAACTGGAATCTTCCCATGTCAGTGCCTCTTCCAGAAGCCGAAGGCGGGCTTCATTCAGCGGGCTACCCGGGTGTTTATTGCCTGCTGCTCTATCTTTTTCCAGTAGATCCTTAAGATCGCAAATCTGTTTCTCTTCATCAGAGAGCGCAGCGTAGCGCAATGCCTTATCCTCCTCCTCACGCAGCTCCCTTTTGCGCTTCTCCTTTCTCGCCATCTCCAATTCCTTGGCCCTATCCACCTTGAAAGAGAGGTCATGCTGGTAGCTCCTGACATTGCTCAGCCATTCACACATTTTCTCACTGTGTACGGCTAGAAGCTCCGTAGCTTCTCTCCAAATCGGTGGTTCTTTTTCAGGCTCGGTCATTTCCACCAGCAGCCAGCCGAAAGGTCGCAAATAGCGTTTATCATGTCTACTGCCAGTCGCCATCCACACGGTTTTTGCTTCCGGTTTCCAGGCGTGCCTTTGACCTTTTCCTTTCATGATTTTGATGGAACGGACGCCATTGATCGTCACCGATTCGGCACCACTGTGACGGCCAACACGCAACAAAAAGGCATCGTTGCTGTCCAGGCGCCTTGAAATACCTGGGTCCTCAAGCAATCGCTCAACGGTTTCGCGCCACTCCGTGTCGAGATA
>JALSRO010000244.1 GCA_026984715.1 Chromatiales bacterium
CTGCCAGCGCCACGGTCATGGCCTCGGCCGGTACCGGCAAGACCTGGCTGCTGGTGACCCGGCTGGTGCGCCTGCTGCTGGACGGGATCCAACCGGACGCAATCCTGGCCATCACCTTTACGCGCAAGGCGGCAGCGGAGATGCAGAGCCGCCTTGCGCAACGGCTTCATGAACTGGCGGTAGCCGACCGGCAACAGCTTCCGGAGCTGCTGACCGGAATGGGAGCCCCCCCCCGGGAGGAGCTGCTGTTACGGGCCCGAAGGCTCTATGAAGTAATGCTCCAGAGTCCCCAGATGGTGCGCACCACAACCTTCCATGCCTTCTGCCAGGAGATCCTGCGCCGTTTCCCGCTGGAAGCAGAAGTACCACCCGGGTTCGAACTGCTGGAGAGTAGCGGCTACCTCGAACAGGAGGCCTGGAACGCACTGTTCGAAGAGGCAACCGCACAGCCCGACACCGCCGTTGCCAGGGCGCTGGAGACGCTGTTCCACTGCTGTGGCGGACTGTTCAACACCGAAAAGGCTCTGTTGGATTTTCTGGAGCACCGCAGCGAGTGGTGGGCATTCACCGATGGTGAGCAGTATCCGGCGGAATACGCCCGTCAGCGGCTGCAGACCCAGCTGGGTATCGAACCGGAAGAGGATCCGGTTGCCGCATTCTTCGTGCCGCAACGCCGCGAGCAGCTAATGGAGTTTGCCAATCTGCTCACCCTGCACAACACCGCCACCAATAACAGACTGGCACAATCGCTGTTTCAGATCCTGGAGACGCCTCCGCTCGAGCGCCACTTCGATGCCATCCAGTCCCTGTTTCTCACCCAATCGAAGCAACCACGGAAATACACCCCGAACAAGACACGCGCCAAGGCGATGGGGGATGCCGGTCAGGAGCGTTTCCTGCAACTGCACGACACGCTGAGCAATGCCATCCTGGAGACGCTGGAACGGCTCGCCGCTCGGCACACCCTGCAGTTGTCAGCGGCCTGGTATCTGGCCGGCAATAGATTGACCGAGCACTATCAGCGTATAAAAGAGGAGCAGCGGCTGCTCGATTTTACCGACCTGGAGTGGAGGTGCTACCGCCTGCTCACCACAGCCGGCAACGCCCACTGGATTCAGTACAAGCTGGATCAGCGGATAGAACACCTGCTGGTCGATGAGTTCCAGGATACCAATCCCACCCAGTGGCGCCTGATCCTGCCGTTACTGGAGGAGATGGCAGCCGGCGATCCGGAACGGCGACGCAGTGTCTTTCTGGTCGGTGACAGCAAACAGTCCATCTACCGCTTCCGCCGCGCCGAACCACGCCTGTTCGACACGGCGCATCGATGGCTGGCCACCCACCTCGACGCGAAGAGCTATCCGATGGACAACTCCTGGCGCTCCGCCCCGGCTATCATGGAGTTCGTCAACAAACTGTTTGGCGACGGCGAATTGAAACGGCACCTCCCCCAGTTTCACGCTCACGACACCCATCTCGGCCAGTTGTGGGGAAAGGTCGAACTGCTGCCGCTGATCGAGCCGGAGGAGAAGAGCGATACGGTACCTGCGAACCAGCTGCGTAATCCGCTGCTCGAGCCGCGCGCCACTGCTACAGATCTGCGCTATTACCGGGAGGGTGAGCAGATCGCAGCAACCATCCAGTCACTGACTCGACAACCCGTCACGATAACAGACAACGGCAGGGAGCGCCCAATCGACTACGGAGACATCCTTATCCTGATCGCACGCCGGACCAACCTCCCCGATATCGAGTCTGCACTGCGTGCAGCAAATATCCCCTACCTGGGGGCGAACCGGGGCACCCTACTGGAGTGCCAGGAGATCAGGGACATGGAAGCGCTGCTGGAGACCCTGATCACGCCCTACAACAACCTCTCGCTGGCGGTGGTGCTGCGCTCTCCGCTGTTCGCCTGCCCGGATCAGGATCTAATCACCCTGACAACAGCGGGAGACGGCAGCTGGTGGGAACGCCTGATGGAACACCCCTTCCCATCCGGAACACCACTGGCGCGCGCTCGCCACTGGCTAACGCTGTGGCGCGAGATGGCCGGACACCTTCCGGTGCACGACCTGCTGCAGCGGATCTACAGCGAAGGCAACCTGGTAGCCCGTTACCGGGCAGCCTTTCCACCACACCTGCGCCAACGGGTAGCTGCCAACCTGGGGCGCTTTCTGCATCTGGCGCTGGAGGTGGATAGCGGCCGCTACCCCTCCCTGATGCACTTCCTCGCCCGACTGCGGGATCTGCGCGAGCTAAAACAGGATGCTCCCGACGAGGCTCCCCCGGCGGAAGGAGAATCCCAGGTACGCCTGATGACCATTCATGCAGCCAAGGGATTGGAGGCACCCGTGGTGTTTCTGGCGGACAGCGCCAGCAACAGCATCCAGAACCGGGCCTGGAGCTCACTGGTAGAGTGGCCGGCGGAGCAGGATCGCCCCGAGCATTTCCTGCTGGCCGGAAGAGGCGGCGATGCGGATCCCCTCACCCGCTCGTTGCTGGAGAGACAGGCCGGGGAGCAACAGCGGGAAGATGCCAACCTGCTCTACGTCGCAGTCACCCGAGCCAGACAACTGCTCTACATCTCCGCCTCGGCACCCCGCCGGGGAGAGAAGATGGGGTGGTATGGACAGATCGAGGAGCAGTTCCGCAATCAGCTCGATGGATCCAGGAGCGGCGGGATACTGTGCGAATCGGGTGTTCCCGGAAGAGTTCCCACCACAGAGTCACCGCAACCTCCCGCTCCCGAATCACTGCCACCCGATCCGCGCCTGCAGCACCCCATCCAGACCATCCCGCCGGAGC
>JALSRO010000245.1 GCA_026984715.1 Chromatiales bacterium
AAACATGGCGCACAGCCTGATTGGGGGGCTGATTGCCAACGGTTTCCAGTGTGACAGAATCACCGTTGCCGAGCCGGCAGAGCAACGCCGGGCCCAATTGGCGGCAGAGTTTGGCATCCACACCCAGGTGGACAACCAGCAGGTGGCCCGGACAGCCGACGTCCTGGTGCTGGCGGTAAAACCCCAGGTCATGAGGGCGGTGGCGGAGGAGTTGGCGGCGACAGTGCAGCAGAGCCGGCCACTGGTGGTCTCCATCGCGGCGGGAATCCGGGAATCCGCCCTGGAGCGCTGGCTGGGGGGAGAGTGTGCTATCGTGCGAGCCATGCCCAACACACCGGCGCTGGTACAGTGCAGCGCTACAGCACTGCATGCCAATCCCCGAGTCGACGAACAGCAGCGTGAGCGGGCCGAGTCGGTACTACGCGCCGTAGGGATCGCGCGGTGGCTTTCAGACGAGAAGCTCATGGACACCGTCACCGCCCTGTCCGGTAGCGGGCCAGCCTATTTCCTGCTGCTCATGGAGGTGATGCAGCAGGCAGCCGTAACCCTGGGGCTGGATGCCGAAGATGCTCGCCTGCTGACCCTGCAGACCGCCTTCGGCACTGCCAAGATGGCCTTGGAGAGCAGTGAAGACGCCGCCACGCTGCGCCAGCGGGTTACATCGCCGGGAGGGACGACCGAACGGGCCATCCAAGTACTCGAGGAGGGGGGCTTGTGGGAGCTGTTCCATCAGGCCCTCACCGCCGCGCGGGAACGCTCGGAGCAGCTGGCAGAACAACTGGGAGAAAAATAACAATGGGTGGAAACTACGCCGAGCATGCCGGAGTCTTTCTGGTTCAGACGCTGTTCGGGCTCTACATTCTGGCGGTCATGCTGCGCTTCCTGCTGCAGTGGGTACGCGCCGATTTCTACAATCCGGTTTCACAATTCCTGGTCAAGGTGACCAACCCCCTGCTCAAACCGCTGCGCCGCGTTGTCCCCGGATTCTGGGGAATGGATCTGGCCGCGGTGCTGCTGATGGTGCTGCTGCAGATGCTGGAGCTGTTTCTTGTAGGCGTGATGGTGGGGCAGTCTTTCCGGCCACTCGGAATCCTGGTGATGTCCATCGGCGAACTGCTCTCCCTGGCGGTCTATGTCTTTCTGTTCGCCATTCTGATCCAGGTGGTGCTGAGCTGGATCCAGCCCGTCAGCTACAATCCGGTGCTCGGACTGGTCAACCGCCTTGCCGAACCGCTGCTGGCCCCGGCTCGGCGCCTCATCCCGCCCATCTCAGGTCTGGATCTGTCACCACTGGCGGTACTCATTCTGTTGCAACTGACCCTGATCCTGTTGGTATCACCGATCAAGGACCTCGGCAGGATGCTGGCGTTCCAATGAACCAGGCAGCTTTTTATCATTGGCATGGTGATATGCTGGAGCTGAATGTGCGGGTACAGCCCAAAGCGAGCAGAGACGAGATTGTCGGCCCACATGGCAGCGACCTCAAGGTGCGCATCACCGCCCCGCCGATAGAGGGCAAGGCCAATGCACATCTCGTCCGGTTCCTGGCAAAAACATTCGGTGTTCCCCGCACCCGGGTCACGCTGGTCAGTGGTGAAAGAGGACGCAGCAAGCGTCTGCGCATCGACACGCCCGCCCGGCTGCCGGAAATGATCAACGGAAACCAGAACTGATGCCGGACACCATCCCCGCAGACTCCGTTGGCCTGGTGACACCGCAGACCAGCCACTTCGACACCCCGTTGAAACTCGATTGCGGACGGGAGCTGCCGGAGTACGACCTGATCTACGAGACCTACGGCGAACTGAATGCGGATCGCAGCAACGCCGTACTGATCTGTCACGCCCTCTCCAGCGACCACCACGCCGCCGGCTACCACTCCATGGAGGATCGCAAACCCGGCTGGTGGGACTCCTGCATCGGCCCCGGCAAACCCATAGACACCAACCGATTTTTTGTCGTCTGCCCCAACAACCTGGGTGGCTGCAAGGGCTCTACCGGACCTACCACCATCAACCCCGCGACCGGCAAGCGCTACGGCCCGGACTTTCCCATCGTCACGGTGGGGGACTGGGTGCGCAGCCAGGCGCGGCTCGCCGATCTGCTCGGTATCGAACGCTGGGCAGCGGTGATCGGCGGCAGCCTGGGAGGCATGCAGGCGCTACAGTGGGCCATCGACTTTCCCAAACGGTTGAACCACAGCATCATTATCGCCGCAGCCCCCAAACTGTCCGCACAGAACATCGCTTTCAACGAGGTTGCCCGTCAGGCCATCATGTCCGACCCCGACTTCCATGAAGGGCGCTATTATGAACACGACACCGTGCCACGGCGCGGACTGATGCTGGCGCGGATGCTGGGACACATCACCTACCTGTCGGATGAATCGATGCGCAACAAATTCGGGCGGGAACTGCGCGAAGGCAAGATAAACTTCGGCTTCGATGTGGAGTTTCAGGTAGAGAGCTACCTGCGCTATCAGGGGCGCTCTTTCGTGGACCGTTTCGACGCCAACACCTACCTGCTGATGACCAAGGCGCTGGACTATTTCGACCCCGCCGCCAAAACCGGCGGTGATCTGGCCGCCGCCATGAAGCCGGTTCAGGCGCACTTTCTGGTAGTCTCCTTCACCAGCGACTGGCGTTTCGCTCCAGCCCGCTCGCGGGAGATCGTCAAGGCGCTCACCGACGGAGACAACCCCGTAGCCTACGCCGAGGTCGAGGCGCACCAGGGGCATGACGCCTTTCTAATGCCGATTCCGCAATATATCAAGCTGTTCCGGGCCTATATGAACCGGGGG
>JALSRO010000246.1 GCA_026984715.1 Chromatiales bacterium
CAACCCGTTTGGTACCTACCGCATGGTTCTGCATCGGGAGCGTTATCAGGAGCTGTGCCGGTGGTGGCAGCAGCAGAGCAGAAACATTCCGCTGAATAGTGACTACTTCCCCCTCTACCGCTATAGTGGATAGCCCGGAGCGGAGAGGTGTGGTTTCGTTGGCCTGACGACAATGTATGTTGTGTTCAGAGTCATGGGCAGGTGCTGCGCCGATACCTTGCTGCGAACCGGGGCGCCACGGCTGAATACGATATATATTGTTGCCGGGTTAATAATTAATATAGTAATGCTAGTGCCCAAGTGCCGCAGTTGTGGCAATAGCAGTGAGAGAAGGCTGTATCATTGAGTAACTGTAGGGTTTCCGGCTGTTCCCTGTGCAAGCGCCTGTTCGATATCTGCGCCGCTGGGCTGCTGCTGTTTCTGCTGTCGCCGCTGCTGTTCGCGGTTGCACTGCTGATCCGGCTGCTTCTCGGTTCGCCGATTCTTTTCTCGCAGCAGCGCCCCGGCCTTAACGGCAGCTGCTTCACCCTGTACAAGTTCCGCACCATGACCGATGCCCGGGATGGCGATGGAGCGCTGCTCCCCGACGGGGAGCGGTTGACCGGATTCGGGCGTTTTCTGCGCAGCACCAGTCTGGATGAGCTGCCGGAACTGTTCAATGTGCTCAAGGGGGAGATGAGTCTGGTGGGGCCGAGGCCGCTGCTGGTAGAGTATCTTCCCTACTACACTGAGCGAGAGCAGTGCCGCCATCGTGTGCGGCCCGGTATCACCGGCTGGGCGCAGGTGAATGGGCGGAATCTGGCGCCATGGGACGAGCGTCTTGAAATGGATGTCTGGTATGTGGAGCATCGTACCCTGCTGCTGGATATCCGGATCCTGCTGATGACTGCGGCAAAGGTGCTCAAGCGGGAAGGGGTTTCCAGCAATGCAGACGATGTGGAGACCTATCTGTCACAGGAGCGGCGAAAGGCGGCAGCAGAGAAATAGGGGGGTACCATTGACTGAACTGGATCATCCGCAGATAGCGGCGATTGCGGAGCGTTGGGGAACGCCGTTCTACCTGTTCCACCCGGGGCGATTTCGGAAGAATATTCGTGATTTCAGCGCTGCCATGCGGCGCCACTACGAGCCGTTCATCCTCGGATACTCCTACAAGACCAACTATCTGCCAGCGGCCACCCTCGCAGTAAAGCAGGAAGGGGGTTATGCAGAGGTGGTTTCGCGGCTGGAATACGAATTGGCCCTGCGACTCGGCTACTCCCCCGAGCGGATCATTTTCAATGGCCCGCTGAAGCGGAGGGCGGATCTGGAGATGGCCCTGGATGGTGGTGCCATCGTCAATCTCGATTCCATGACCGAGATCGAGTTTCTGTGTGACTGGTTGCTGCGCCACCCGGAGGCGAGGCCCGCAGTGGGGTTGCGTATCAACATAAATCTCACCGGCGCCGACGGAAGCTCGCGTATACAGGATGGTCTGAAAACCGGGCGGTTCGGATTCGCCGGCGAGAACCTGGAGCGCGCCATCGACACCCTCTCCTCCCATGGCGTAGAGGTGGTCTCCCTGCATGGGCACTCCTCCTCCAGCGATCGCAGCGTGGAGAACTTCCGTACCATCTGCGGTACGCTGTGCGCGGTGCGGGAGCGTTACTCGCTGAACCGGCTGCGTTATCTGAATGTCGGTGGTGGTTTCTTCGGCAGGGTACCGAGGGAGCTGATCGGCCGGGATGTTCCCACCTTCGATGAGTACGCTGCCGCCATTGCCGAACTGCTGCTTGCGGACGGCTGGGTGGCTGCCAATCGTCCTTTCCTGGTAGCGGAACCGGGGGTCTCCGTCGTGGCCGACAGCATGAGCTTCTATACTGCAATCCACAGCAGGAAAAACGTTGCCGGTACCAGGAATTTTGTCACCGTGGACGGGAGCGTATTCAACGTGAAGCCCACCATGCACCGCTACAACATGCTGTTTCGCCATATCGCCGCCCGGCCGCCGGGCGGGAGCGGGATAGTGTGTGACGTGGTGGGTTCCACCTGCATGGAGAAGGATATAATACTGCAGGATGTCGTCCTGCCCGATCCGCAGCCTGGAGACTACATCGAGATCAAGGGTGCGGGCGCCTACACCATCGTCATGACGCCACCGTTCATCAATCTGGCTCCGGCCATCGTCGGCCCCGACGGGAATGGTGGCTTCCGGCTGCTGCGCGCTCCCCAGAGCGTGGATCACCTTCTCGAAGGTTACAACCTCGAAGCCTCTCCAACATGAACATTCTGTTCACCTGCGCCGGGCGGCGCAACTATCTGCTGGACTATTTCCGCCGTGCCCTGGGTGGTGACGGCCGGATTCTTGCTGCCGACGCCAGCGATACCTCCCCTGCCATTCAGGAGGCAGACGAGGCATTCCAGCTTCCCTATGTCGATCACCCCTCCTATCTGCAGGAACTGAAGCAGATCTGCGCCAGGGAGAAGGTTGCCGCCATCGTTTCGCTCAACGATCTGGAGCTCCCCCTGCTGGCGCTGCACAAGGAGGAGTTTCTCCAGATTGGAACCAGGGTGCTGGTCTCCGATCCCGATGTGGTCGACATCTGTTTCGACAAGTGGAGGACGGAGAGATTTTTCTCCCGCATGGGCATTCGCTCTCCCGCCACCTGGTTGACACTGGAGGAGGCCGGGTCCGCGATAGCCACCGGGGCGCTCCGTTTCCCCGTCGTCGTCAAACCCCGCTGGGGAACCGCCTCCATCGGAATCGAGTTCCCGCAGGATATGCGTGAACTGGAGCTCTGCCACGAACTGGTA
>JALSRO010000247.1 GCA_026984715.1 Chromatiales bacterium
AGTTCCGCCACTCCCGCCGTCGTGGAGCGGCGCTGGAGCAAACCGCTGCAGAGGCCGGGATACTGGGTTCACATCCCTCCGGCGAACAGCAGCAGGGATGCCCGCAAAATCGTAAAATCACTGAGCGATGCGGGGATCTCCGATGTGCAACTGATCAACTCGGGAGAGATGAAACACGCCGTATCGCTGGGGATCTTCTCCACCATCGAAAACGCCCGCAAACGACTGCAGGAAACACAACGACAGGGGTACACCGCCACCATCAACGAAGTCCGTATCAGAAAACGGCAGTACTGGCTGGCTCTGCGTGGCAGCCGCGGAGCGAGACTCCCGAGAGGGATACTGGACAAGCTGCTCAAAGGGTTCCAGGAGGCCGGAGTGGAACGGCGACCCTGTACCAGGCTCTACCAGTAGCACCCCTTGAATCACATGACAGAAAGTCATCGCACCAGCCTGCTGGCCACCGGGCTCCTGATCGCTGCGACCACCCTGCTGCACCTGCTGGTTGCTCCAGCCGTCGGACTCAGCGTGGACGAAGCCCACTACGCCCTCTACGGCCTGCACCTGGAGTGGAGCTACTTCGATCACCCCCCCATGGTGGGCTGGTTGCAGGCAGTGGTTCTGCCCTTCTCTCAAAGCGATTTCGCCCTGCGACTGCTCCCCGTCGTGCTCTCCGCCGGCGCCTCCCTGGTCCTCTATCAACTAACGCGCGATCTGTTCCCGGAACAGTCACCCTGGACCGGCTTTTTTGCCGTTGCCCTGCTCCAGGGAAGCATCATCGTTCAGCTACTGGCGCTGGCCATGGTGCCAGATGGCCCGCTACTGCTGTTCGGCCTGCTCGCTGTTCTCTGGATTCACCGCGCTCTTGGGAAAGGAGGGGTCCGGGAGTGGCTCCTCTCGGGGCTCTTTCTCGGTCTGGCGGGACTCTCCAAATACACTGCGGTCACCCTGGCGGCAGGCGCCCTGCTCTCCCTGGCAACGGGCCGGCAGTGGCGGAGGATGCTGACACCGGGGCCATGGCTGGCCGTGGGGGTCGGTCTCCTGCTGATCCTGCCGGTACTTTGGTGGAATCACCAGCACGACTGGATCTCTCTCCGCTACCAGCTGCAACATGGTACCAGGGGTGAGCAGTGGAGCGGCTCGAGGTTCCTGCTCAGCCAGGTGGGACAACTGGTGGCATACACGCCCGCACTCTACCTTTTCGGCTGGGCGGCGCTTCTGCAGGGACTCCGCGAATATCGGCATCCGGGAGTCCACGCCACCCTCTGTTTTGCGCTCCCCCTGCTGTTACTGTTCGGATGGAACGGCGGTTTCTACACCACTCTTCCCCACTGGACCGTGCTGGGCTGGGCCATCGCCGCTCCATTGACGGCGCGCTGGCTTTGGCAACACTGGCAGCGGCGGTGGATACGGCTCACCACATGGAGTTCTGCCGCACTCTCTGTTGCCCTGGCTGGATTGCTCTACAGCCAGCTGCTGCACCCCTGGCTCCCGTTTGAACGGAACAACCACCCGCTACGGGATCTCTACGGATGGCAACAGGCGGCTCAGCGGGCCGAACAGCTGCGCCGTCAACTGCCGGCCCCGGCGGAGATCTTCGTTCCCAACTGGACCTTTGCCAGCCGCATCGCCTGGTATGCCCGTCCTGCTCCAGTAGTGGTCCTGGATCGACGTTACGACCAGTTCGATCTATGGTTTGGCTCCCCCCAACAGGGAGCGCGCGGTATCGTGGTGTTCCCTTCCTACTACCACGGCCCCCCTCCTGGCCGCCTGTTCGCCCGCTGCGCCGAGCTGCCACCACTGCCGATTCTGCTGCAGGGAAAGGCGGCGGTCACTTTCTATTTCGAAGCCTGCGAGGGATACGGTGACAGTGAGCAGCCGTAACAGAGGACAGGAGCAATTGCACTCTCCGTTCTGGTACGCAGGGGTTCCAGTAGCGGCTGCGGCGGGAATGCTCCTGGTCTGGGGCATGGATCTCAATCTGGAGCTGTTCATCTGGTTCAACAGCCTGAGCCGATACACCGGGGAGCTGCTGTGGTCCAATCTCACGCTGCTCGGGGATGGTCTGGTGGCACTGGTGCTGGTGCTACCCCTCGTGGGGCGCCGTCCCGATATTGTGCGCGCCATGGTGGTGGCCGCACCGCTCGCCACTGTCTGGACACTTGGTCTGAAGCTGCTTCTCGGGGTGCTGCGCCCCGCAGCTCTTCTGACGCCCGAGATGCTGACCATCATCGGCCCGGTTCTCAAGCAATTCTCCTTCCCCTCGGGTCACACCACTACCATATTCACCCTCGCCGGGGTAATAGCGCTCCACTCGACATCCCGACGGATACGGCTGGGTCTGCTGCTGCTGGCAACCCTGGTGGGTTGCTCCCGTATGGTCGTTGGCGCCCACTGGCCCCTGGACGTACTGGCGGGAGCATTCGGCGGCTGGCTGGCCGCCGCTCTTGGAACCATGCTTGCCAAACGATGGGAAACGGGGCTGCGACCAGCCACCCAAACCATCATCGCCGTGCTGTTGATGGTACTGGCAGCCTGGCTGCTACTGTTCCACGATACAGGGGATCCGCAGGCGGTACTGCTGCAGCACGCCATCGCTCTCTCCAGTCTGCTGCTGGCGCTGCCGGGGGTGTGGCAGCTGAAGAAGAGACTCTGATACCTGAAACCACACAGGAATGGTATAATTGAGGTTTTGCCTGTACCTGACCACGCGTCCCGCCCCCCATGAAGAGTCTCGTAAAACTGTTGGTTACTCTCGCCATCCTTTTCCTCATCTTCCGAAACATCGATCTCCACAGAGTGGCAGCAACCATCGGCAATGCACAACCCGGCTATATACTGCTCGGTTTCGCCGCCCAGTTGTTGAGCACCTGTGTCGCTTCCTACCGCTGGAGCGTCATCATGAAGGAACTGCGCTTTGGTCAGCGCTTCACTTTCTACCTGAAGAGCTACTTCAAGGGGGCCTTCTTCAACCAGGCGCTACCCACCAGTGTCGGCGGGGATGCACTGCGGGTTCTCGACATCGTACGACTGGGATTTCGCAAGCGGGATGCCTTTGCCGGAGTGTTCATCGATCGTCTCGTGGGGTTGAGTGGCCTCCTGTTGCTCAATCTGCTTGCCAACCTGCTGCGGCCCGGTCTGCTGCCCGACCGGATCTTCTGGATCATCAATGCCCTCTCCCTGGGGGGGATCATCGCCATCATCGCCCTGATGGCGGTACAACGGTTCAATCTTGCCCGTTTCAGGATGTTGCGAAAATCCTGGCTGCGCCCCCTGTATGGGCTGTCGCGCCGTACCAACCGGGTCTACCGCGGCAACAAGGGGGCCATTCAGATCGCCATGACCATCCTCACCCACCTGTTCTCCATCATCGCCTTCTACTGGCTGGCACGCAGCGTGGGAATGGAGTACGGGCTGGTCATCTTCCTGGTCATAGTTCCGCCCGTCATTCTGCTCACCCTCGTCCCCATCACCCTGGCCGGCTGGGGGGTACGGGAGGGAGCCATGGTGGGGTTGTTCACCCTGATTGGCGCAGACAAGACCATGGTATTATCCATGTCTATTCTGTACGGCGTGGCGCTGATAGTGACCAGCCTTCCCGGTCTCTATGTCTATCTTGCCGGGAAACATCAGATCTAGGCGAGGGTGAACCGGCTATGAAAATAGATACCATGCGGCGCATCGACCACCTGGCAGGGGTCCCGCTCTGCTGGCTGGCGAGTGGCCTGCTCAGTGCATGGCACCGACTGAGGCCACCAGTAGCGAAGGAACCGCAGCGGGTACTGCTCATCGAACTCTCCGAGATGGGCAGTACCATCCTCGCCGATCCGGCCATGCAGAAGCTGAAGCGGGAACAAGGGGTGGAACTCTACTTTGTCATCTTTGCGAAGAATGCCCCCAGTCTTCACCTGCTGGACAGCGTGCCGCGCCACAACATATTCACCATCCGGGAGGACAACCTGCTGCATCTCGCCAGCGACACACTGGCCTTCCTGCGCTGGTGCCGCCGTGAACGGATTGACAGCGTTATCGATCTGGAGCTCTTCTCCCGTTACACCGCTCTGCTGACCGGCCTGTCTGGTGCCAGCAACCGGGTCGGCTTTCATGCCTTTCACAATGAGGGACTCTATCGTGGCGAAATGCTGACCCACAGAGTGGCATACAATCCCCATCAGCACATTGCCAAGAACTTCATCGCCCTGGTCAACGCCCTGCTGGCCGAAAATGAGGAGCTCCCCTACTCCAAGACCCTCATCAACGACGACGAAATCCAGCTCCGCAAGATCACCGTCACGCCCGCGCAAAAAGAGGCAATGCAGGCGAAGATCGAGACACTGTTTCCCGCCTGGCAACCCGCCCGGCAGCGGCTGGTGCTGATCAACCCCAACGCCAGTGAACTGCTGCCCCAACGCCGCTGGATGCCGGAGCGCTATGTGGCGCTGATGAAGATGATCCTGGAACAGTTTCCGAATGTGGTGATCCTGATCACCGGCGCCCCATCCGAACAGCAGGAGGCCGAAGAGCTGCGTAATCAGGTAGGAAGTGAGCGCTGCATCAACTTCGCCGGACAACTGAAGCTGGCCGAACTGCCGGCGCTCTACAGCATCGCCACACTGATGGTCACCAACGACTCCGGGCCTGGCCACTTCTCCGCCATCACCGGGCTGCCCACCTTCGTACTATTCGGTCCGGAAACTCCGGCGCTCTACGGCTCCCTGGGCAACTCCACACCCATCTACGCCGGTCTAGCCTGCTCACCCTGCGTCAGCGCCGCAAATCACCGCAAGACCCCTTGCAGTGACAATGTCTGCTTGCAGGTCATTCAGCCGCAGCAGGTGTTCGATGCCCTGCGCCCGGTCCTGGAAAAAACGGTACAATAACCCCCCGAGCACGACGATGAAAACCTTGCCTTTGGATATCGAAGCCACCCTCACAGCCCATGAGCAGGCCATAGCCAGCATCCGCGGGCTCGCCTCACGTATCCACGAGGCGGCAGAGCGTATCCTGCGGGTCCTCGACCATGGCGGGCAGATCTATATCTGCGGCAACGGGGGTTCGGCAGCCGACTCCCAGCATTTCGCCGCGGAGCTGGTGGGGCGCTTTGAGACCGAGCGGCGTGGCTATCCGGCCATTGCCCTCTCCACCGATACCTCGGCCCTCACCTCCATTGGCAACGATTACGGTTTCGATCACATCTACTCCCGGCAGCTGGAGGCCCTGGCCAAACCGGGCGAGCTGCTGATCGCCATCAGCACCTCAGGCAACTCCGCCAACATCGTCGAGGCGGTGGAGTATGCCCGGCGGTACAACATCCAGACGGTGGGACTGCTTGGGCGTGATGGGGGCAGACTCGCCTCCCTGGTAGATGTACCCCTGACCATCGGCGCAGACAGCACCGCGCGTATCCAGGAGGCCCATATCGTGATCCTGCACATGCTGTGCGCAGCAATCGACAGACCGAAATGAAGCCGGGAGTTCCCGATTTTGGCAGCGCCCGCCTGCTGGTGGCGGGCGACATCATGCTGGACCGCTACTGGCATGGCGGCACCTCCCGCATCTCGCCAGAGGCACCGGTGCCGGTGGTGCATGTCAGGGAGGTCGAGGAGCGTCCCGGTGGTGCCGGCAACGTGGCGCTCAATATCGCCGCGCTGGGCGCAACCGCGACGCTGACCGGCCTGACCGGCGACGACGAGGCGGCCGACTCCCTGCAGCAGCGGCTGGAGGGGGCGGGCGTGCGCTGCGCCTTCTCCCGCCTCCCTGGGCTTCCCACCATCACCAAGCTGCGCATCGTCAGCCGCCAGCAGCAGCTCATCCGGCTGGATTTCGAGCAAGGGTTCAGCGCCGCCGACAGCGGCGCCATGCTGGAGAGCTACCGCAGCTACCTTCCCCAGGCGGACGTGGTGCTGCTGTCGGACTACGCCAAGGGGGCGCTGCAGCCGCCGGCGCCATTCATCGAGGCGGCGCGCGAGACGGGCAAGAGCGTTCTGGTAGACCCCAAGAGCAGCGACTTCTCCATCTACCGCGGCGCCACCCTGATCACTCCCAATCTGGCGGAGTTCGAAGCGGTGGTCGGCCCCTGCCGCCACGAGGATGAGCTGGCGGAGCGCGGGCTCGGCCTGATCCGGGATCTGGAGCTGGAGGCGCTGCTGATCACCCGTGGCGAACACGGCATGACCCTGCTGCGTCCCGACAGGCCGGAGCTTCATCTGCCCACCAGAGCACAAGAGGTGTTCGACGTCACCGGCGCCGGCGACACCGTCATCTCGGTGCTGGCCACCGCACTGGCAGCTGGTCAGCCGCTGGAGGAGGCCACCGCGCTGGCCAATCTGGCCGCCGGCATCGTGGTGGGCAAGCTGGGCACCGCCGCCATCAGCGTCCCCGAGCTGCGCCAAGCGCTGCGCAAGGATCTGGGGTGTGGAGGAGTGATGAGCGAGGAGCAGCTGCTGCTGGCGGTGGAGGACGCTCGCGCCCAAGGGGAGCGCATCGTAATGACCAACGGCTGTTTCGACATCCTGCATGCCGGTCACGTCTCTTACCTGGAGCAAGCGCGCAAACTGGGGGACCGGCTCATCGTGGCGGTCAACGACGACGCCTCGGTGGCGGCGCTCAAGGGGAGCGGCCGCCCCATCAACACGCTGGAGCGACGTATGGCGGTGCTGGCCGGGCTGCAGAGCGTGGACTGGGTGGTCCCCTTTTCGGAACCGACGCCGGAGCGGCTCATCTGCCGCATTCTGCCGGACTGCCTGGTAAAAGGGGGCGACTACCGGCCGGAGCAGATCGCCGGCCACGGCTGTGTGACCGCGAACGGCGGCGAGGTACGGGTGTTGGATTTCGAGGAGGGGATCTCCACCAGCAACATCATCTCCACCATCAGGAGCAACGGATGATCATCGTAACGGGAGGTGCCGGCTTCATCGGCAGCAATCTGGTCAAGGCGCTCAACGAAGCGGGGCATGACGACATTCTGGTGGTGGACGATCTCACCGACGGCACCAAGTTCGTCAATCTGGTGGAGTGCACCATCCGCGACTACCAGGACAAGGACTCCTTCATCCGCCGTATCGAGGCCGGGGAGGAGCCGGGCGGTCCGGTGGAGGCGGTGTTCCACCAGGGAGCCTGCTCCACCACCACCGAGTGGAACGGCCGCTTCATGATGGAGAACAATTTCGAGTACTCCAAGACCTTGCTGCACTACTGCCTGCAACGGAAGATTCCGTTCCTCTACGCCTCCTCCGCCGCGGTCTACGGCATGGGCCCAGGTTTTCGCGAATCGCCGGAGCATGAGCGGCCACTCAATGTGTACGGCTACTCCAAGCTGCTGTTCGATCAATATGTGCGCCGCCTGCTGCCGAGTGCCGGGAGCCAGGTGGCCGGATTCCGCTACTTCAACGTCTATGGTCCGCACGAGCAGCACAAGGGGAGCATGGCCAGCGTCGCCTTCCACCACGACCGGCAGCTCAAGCAGGAGGGAAAGGTCAAGTTGTTCAAAGGGTGTGACGGCTACGCCGACGGCGAGCAGCGGCGGGACTTCGTTTACGTTGGAGATGTGAGCGCGGTCAATCTGTGGTTTCTGGAACACCCCGAAAAATCCGGGATCTTCAACCTGGGAACGGGGCGCAGCCAGACCTTCAACGAAATCGCCCGGACAGTGATCGGGTTCCACGGCCGTGGCGAGATCGAGTACATCCCATTCCCCGACCACCTCGAGGGGCGCTACCAGAGCTTTACCGAGGCGGATATCTCCGCGCTGCGCGCCGCCGGCTACGCAGAGCCGTTCAAAACGGTCCAGCAGGGGGTACAGGAGTACCTGGAGTGGCTCAACCCTTCCCGGGAGTGATTCCTGCGCTCTCCAGAAAGTGGCGCAACTGGACTATCTCGTTCTTGTCCTGCAGCGCATGGCCATGATGCGGCAAGGAGAAAACCGCCTCCCGGCCGTTCAGATTCACCTTCACCCGCCCGGTTCGCCCCTCGCTCAACTCGGCCCCCAGATGAGACAGCAACGCCTCGATCTTTTTCCAGTCGATATTGGTATCGATAGGGTGGGAAAAGATCTTCTCTAACGTAACCCGGTGCTTGTGATTCATGGCTCAACCCTCGTTCTCTTCCGCAAAGGGTATCAGCACTCCCCCATTGCGGACAACACCCCGGTGAATTAGAATGTGACCTCGATAAAGATGCTGGCGTAGCTCAGTTGGTAGAGCAGCTGACTTGTAATCAGCCGGTCGGGGGTTCGACTCCTCTCGCCAGCTCCATTTTTCGTGAAAACACCCATCATTGTGTCCCGCTGCCACCGTCCCGCCAGTCGTCCAGTTCGCATGGAAGAGCATCCTCTCGAGGAAGGTTATATGGACCTCCGTCCCGATATGGCGGATGTGATCCACCTCATTCCATGCAGGAGACCGCCGTTCCATACCGATTCAGCGCCGCCGAAGGAAAGATAATGCAGATGAAAACCATTTGCATTTATCCTCCTTATGCCCGATAATGCCGGTAACAGCTCCTGTTCGAGAACTGCCCTAGATGCACGATCATCAACCACTTTCAGAGGCACCGGAACACACGCCGCTGACCATTACAGCCATCACTGCGGACAACAAGACCCAGTGCCGCCTGATGGGGCTCGGCCTTGGTGTCGGCAAAGAGATCGTGCTACTGCGCAACCGGCGCGGTGATGTAGTCCTGAGGAATGGCAACTGCCGCGTCAGCCTTGGAAAGAGCATCGCCAGCAAGATCCTGGCCTGCAGTTCCTCCTGGAATCGTGGCTAGATGAAAAACTGTTGCAGAGAACGCGCCACCCTTCACACCCCGACGCAGGACGGGAGCCACACTGTCGCCCTGATCGGCAACCCCAATGCCGGCAAAACCACCCTGTTCAACCGTCTGACCGGCACACGCCAGCGCACCGGCAACTGGCCCGGCGTCACCGTGGAGCGTAAGGAGGGGGAGTTCGAGTATCAGGGAGAGAGATACAAGGTGGTCGATCTGCCCGGCGTCTACATGCTGGAGGGGGGTGAAACCTCCATCGACGAGCAGATCGCCCGCAATTTCCTGCACGAGCACCCCGACTACCTCTATATCAACATCGTCGACGCCAGCACGCTGGAGCGCGGCCTGTTCCTCACCGCCGAAATCCGCGAGCAGGGAGTCCCGGTCATTGTGCTGTTGAACATGATGGATGTGGCCGCGAAACGGGGCATGAAAATCGACACAGAGCAGCTCGCACGAGAGCTGGGCTGCCCGGTCATCGCCATGTCACTGGGTAAGGATCGGCAACTGGAGAAACTGCTGCAGACCATCACCGGTTTTGATCCCTTCGGTCACCACCCGCTGGTTATCCACTACCCCGACAGCGTGGAAGCAGCCATCCAGGCGCTGCAGGAGTCTGAAAATATTCCCCGCAACGAGGCGCTGCAGCAGCTGCAGTGGGGAGAGGAAGAGGCCAGCCACTATCGCCGACAGATAGAGCAGACCAGCGGTGAAGAGCTCGATTTCCTGCTTGCCGATGCGCGCTTCGAGTACGCCGGGTCGGTGGCAAGAAAGGTGGTCAGGGAGCAGGGCAAGGTGAGCCGCACCCTCTCCGACCGGGTGGATCGCTGGGTGCTGGGAAGCTGGACCGGCATCCCGATCTTTCTCGGCCTGATCTACCTGCTGTTTCTGTTCAGCATCAACCTGGGTGGCGCCTTTATCGACTTCTTCGACCAAACCGTCCAGGCTCTGCTGGTGGATGGCGGAGGCCACCTGCTGCGCAGCCTCTCCGCCCCGGAGTGGCTGATCACCCTGCTGGCGGACGGAGTT
>JALSRO010000248.1 GCA_026984715.1 Chromatiales bacterium
TGGCGGCGGCATCCAGGTGGTAGCGACCTTTATCCCCATCATCGCTGCGCTCTACCTGTTTCTCACCCTGCTGGAGGAGTCCGGCTACATGGCGCGCGCCGCCTTCGTCATGGATCGCTTCATGCGCCGCCTGGGGGTCTCCGGCAAGGCGTTCGTACCGCTGATCATCGGTTTCGGCTGCAATGTTCCCGGAATCATGGCTGCCCGTACCCTCAACAGCCATCACGAACGCATTCTCACCGTACTGATGGCACCCTTCATGTCCTGCGGGGCGCGGCTGACCGTCTACGCCCTGTTTGCCACCGTATTCTTCCCAAGCGGCGGGCAGAACATCATCTTTCTGCTCTATCTTACCGGCATCGGCTTCGCCATTCTGACCGGACTGGTGTTGCGCAAAACCCTGCTCAAGGGAACCGCCGACGAGTTCATCATGGAGCTGCCCACCTACCAGATCCCCTCACTGCGCAACATCCTGCTCAACACCTGGAACAAACTCAGCGGGTTCATCCTCGGCGCCGGGAAAATCATTGTCATTGTGGTGACCCTGATCACCCTGGCCAACAGCATGGGAACCGATGGCAGTTTCGGCAACCAGAATTCGGAAAAATCGATCCTCAGCGCCACCGCGAAAACCCTGACGCCACTGTTTGAACCAATGGGAATCACCGAAGAGAACTGGCCGGCAACAGTGGGGATCATCACCGGCCTGCTCGCCAAAGAGGTTGTAGTCGGCACGCTGGACGCACTCTACTCCAACATCGACAACCCGGCACCGGAGGCAACCATCAACGACGAACCGTTTCATCTGCTGCAGCAGTTGCACGGGGCGGCGGCCACCATTCCCGCCAACCTGCACACCGCCCTGCAGCAACTGACCGATCCATTGGGTCTGGGTGTGGTCACCGAACTGACCGACCTGCAGCAGGCCGCCGAGGTACATGGCGTCGACAAAGCCACCCTGCTCGCCATGCAAACCCGTTTCGACGGCCAGGTGGGAGCCTTTGCCTACCTGCTGTTCATTCTGCTCTACTTCCCCTGCGTCGCCGCAACCAGCGCCATGCAGCGTGAAGCGGGAACCTGGTGGACCCTGCTCGGGGTGAGCTGGAGCACCGGGCTGGCCTACACCACCGCCGTTGTTTTCTACCAGCTGGCGACCCTCACCCTGCACCCACTCCAATCACTACTCTGGAGCGGCAGCCTGCTGGCAGCCATTACCACCATGGTTGCCATATTCCACCATGCCGGAGGCAGGAGGCCTCCCCTGCGGCACCGCAATGCTGGGTGAACTGCGTAGCTACCTGAAACAGCGCGGAACCGCCTCACTGAGTGAGATCGCCGCACACTTCGACACCACCCCCGATGCGGCTGAACTGGCGCTGGGCTACTGGATCCGCAAGGGGAAGGTACGTGCCGTCGCGCCCCCTTGCAGCGAGTCATGCTACGGCTGCACAGAGAGGGAAAGAATTTACCAATGGATAATGCATGAGAGGCCGGTCCAGTGGCACCGAAAGGAGGTGCAGGGGAAGCCGCGGGCAGGCTGATCCTCTACCGATTCGAGTGACAAGGAAGCCGCCCCACCGCCCCGTGCCGCGGTACGGAGTGGCACAACGGCATATTCAACATGAAACAGCGGCAGGCAAGGGGGAGAACCGATTTCTCCCGACTCGCCCCAACCATTGCCCCATCTTCTGCCTCCCCCTTTCCGGGCAGATCCGCATCCTACCTTCTCGACCAGCTCCAGGCAGACCACCAACTCCAGATCTCCCACCAATGGGGGCGTCCGGAGGAAGAGCTGCAACCGCTCACAGCGGCCGTGGCACTGCCAAAGACGGAATCCAGCCGGATTGAACCATCCACGGCATCACCGCAATCGGCCACCACCGATGTGTCGCTCCAGGAACGTATTTTACAGCGCTCTGAGTCCTCCAGATCCACCACACCGGTCCCTGAGCCCTCGACATCGAGGTGATGACTGAACCCCGATCCGCTGATGGTAACAACCCCCTCGTCACAACTGACGGATCCGACATTCACGGCCGGCGTCACCACCAGATTGACGGGAACACTGGACATGCTTCCATTGACTGCGCTGACACTATAGTTCCCTGGAGGGAGCGTCGTTGGAATCGACACATCCATACTGTTGAAGGTGACATTCTGCGGGATGATCTCGATCGGCTGTGCACCACTCTCTTCCGCACTCAGCACAACCTTGGTAGTAATCGAATTGTTTGCTGTCGCCACCAGAAAACCCGAGCCGGTTATCTGAAGCGTCACTGAACTACCCGCAACCATACTGGCGGTGCTGATCTGATCGATGGAGGGCAGTAACGGCCCGAACAGGGGCGCCTGCTCTGCAGCAGCCGTCATTACCGAGGCCGGGGTAGCGCTTCCCCCCATATGGCACCCCATACAGTCTGTCGAGGTCCCGATATGGCCATAGAACGGCTGCTCCTCATACTCGCCTGCCGTACCATTGCCGTCGGAATCGGCCTGAATACTGTGCAACGAAGTAGGAGCATGGCAACGCACGCACCCTTGCAGGGTATGGTCCGGCGGCGTGGCATCATGACACAGACTGCAGGTGTGTACCGAACCGCTACCGGGCTGGCCAAGGCCGGTACCATGGTGGGTCAACATGTTGGCATTGGGACCGGGAACGACCCTCCCGGTGGCGTCGTCGGTACCCCCGTTATGGCAGTAACGGCACCCCCCGCGCCGATGACCGGTCTCACCAATCTCCCCATCCCCGAAACCGGGATTGGGACTCATGGAAGGAATCACCCTCACCTGCCACAACTCACCATTGGGATCATTTATCAGACTACCATGGCAGGCGTTACACTGCGCCGCCTGTGCCTTCTGGGTAAGATGGTGAACCGAGGCGACACCCTGCTGCTGACGGTGACAATTGAGGCAGTTGCGAAACGCCGGCTCTGCAGGGTCAACCGCAAATTTGAAATAGCCCCCCAGCGGCCTGGAGGGATCTGCCACCCAATCCACCAGATGACAGGTGATACATTT
>JALSRO010000249.1 GCA_026984715.1 Chromatiales bacterium
ACTTTCGAGTAGCTCGTTTTCCGAATGTCACCTGAGCCCCTGTTTATTGTCGGTAACGTTGATTCTGGGATTCAGTAAATATCGGGTTGTTTTTATAATTATTATATTCGGTTATACGGGGTCAATGCCCAAAAAAGAGGGGAGTCCCAGACGGGCCTCCCCTTATTTGGTTGCCAGACAGGATGAGCATCAGAAGCCGCATCCTGTCTGGTTATGGGTTGCCTACCTGGGGTTAGCGCCGTGACCAGCTCCAGGAAGACCACCAGCTCCAGATCGACCACCATTTTGGCCGACCGGCGTCGTCGGTACCGCCACAGGCAGCATCGGCGGATGCTTCGCCGAACAGGCTGTCCACGGTGACGTTGCCAGTACCAGAGCCGCAGTTGGCTACGATCTGGGTGTCGGACCAGGACTCGATGGAACAATCAGCTCCATCACCGGACACGCCAACCATCCCTGTAGCATCGACATACCCCATGTTGCCCTTCTTGTCCTCGGTGAGCAGGCTACCGAAGCCAGAGCCTGTGATAGTCACCTTGCCACCACTGCAGCTGACCGACTCGATGCCGGCAACAGGCGAAACGACAAACGGAATGGTGCCGCTACGCTGTGAGTAGTCGACGCCACCCTGCCCCTCGGTGTAGTGACCCTTCACTACATAGAGCTCATAGGTGTCCGGCTTGAGGGTGGCAGGGATGGTCACATCGATAGAGGTCTCGGTGACATCGGCCCGATCCAGATCGATCTCGGTAACCGCACCATTGGAGTCGACCAGCTCGATATGGGGGATCGCCTCGGCGACACCCATACCCGTATCTACTGCAGCGTAGAAACCAGTACCGGTGATGTGCAGATCCGTCGCGGTTCCGGCAACGGCGCCGCTAGCACTGATGCTGGTGACATCCGGAATGGGACCCGAGTAGTCCGGCAGGCTGCCGAACACACTGGCCTGACCCTGGAAGGTCTTACCGGTACGGAAGTTGAGGTGGCAACCACGGCAGTTGAGGTCGTTACCGATATGCCCCATGAAGGGGGTCTCATTGCCCGGGTCGACACCATCACCGTTGGCATCGAACTCGATGGCGTGCAGGGTGCTGATAGCGTGACACCTCTCACAGCCACGGATGGCGTAGTCGGGCGGGTTGGCCGGGCTGTGGCACAGGTCGCAGCTGTGTACCGAGCCGCTGCCGGGCTGACCGACACCGGTGCTGTGGTGGTTCGACATGTTGGTGCCGATATCATCCTTGGCAAGGCCGGTGTTGGGCTGCACCGCATCACCCGGGTTTTCGCCGGAGAAGTGGCAGTGCTCGCAGTTACCGGTGCGCCGGCCACCCTCTACACCATCCGGAACCAGGATGGCCTGGATATTCCCCGATGCATCCATCTCGTAGCGGTAGCGCGGCGGGTTGATCTGGAACTGGCCGCCCTCTTCGAGATAGACTTCGGCAATCTCGGGGCAATCCTTGTAGAAGGTGCGCAACACATCTTTCCATGCGGTGTCGTTGTAGTTGTCACCAGGCCACGGAGTGATGAGTGAGATGTTGTAGTTGTTGCGTTCGGTCGAGACTGGATTGTCCGGGTCGATTGCCGTGGGATCCACCTTGTGGCAATTACGGGCACCCGGTGCCTCGGGATCGGGCACGCGGTGATCGTCAGTGGCGTTGTTGACTCTGCTGCCGTGACACAGATAGCAGAGCTTCTTCTGCGCCTTGTCGGTCAGATGGTGCACGGTTGCTATCAGCTGGCCCTTTTCGTTTTTCTTCTGCTTGTGGCAATTCAGGCAGTCGCGGAACTTGGGCGAGCTCGGCTCCTCGGCAAAGGAAAAATAGCCACCCAGCGGCCGGGATGCGTCCACTATCCAGTCTACCTTATGGCAGGTGATGCACTTGTGATTGCCATCGGGAGAGAGCTCGGGATAGGGGGATGCGCTGTAGTCCGGGTCGATGGGTGTATCTACCCGCAGATGATGCCGATCGGGCAGGTAGCCTATCTTGACCGGTGCCGGTGCGTTGGCTGGATCGCCATGGCATCCGAGACAGGTATGGAATGTCATATCGGCGAACCTCCCATCCGGTATACCGATATTCTGGTTTACCGGCGGAGGCGGTAACTTGGCCCACGCTGCGCCAGCCATGAGAACGGCTGTCGTAAGCAGGACTCCTTTCAACAGTTTCCTGAACATAGTAATACCCCTTGTGTTGGTATGTTGCTTCTCTTCTCTACTTTGCGTACAGCAAAACCCACTCTTGATGGTGGTTTCATCAATCTTGAACAGATTCTTGCGGGACTATATGCAATTTTCATGCTTGCTTATATCTCCCTGTCCTTGTTCCAGCTACCTACTAAGATAGTCCATCAACCGAAAGATAGGAAGTCATTTTAGAAATTTTTTTCTGCATTATTTTGGCAGGACGCGAGAACTCATTTTGTTTGTAAGGTTAATACTATCAACAGGTTCCTGTGGTGGGTGTTTCAAAACGGTGTCGCATCAAAACTCCGGGTCTGCGCCGCTGGTATCATGATGCCTATCTATCCGATAGTTACATATTATATTGGTACGGTATCACGGCGTCTGCAATGTAAACATGACAATATTTTGTGAAAATTGATTGGGCGGCTTGAAACGGAGCTGTTTCCGGGGCAGGGGGATCTATCCTTCTCTCCGGGTGAAGCGGATTATATGGCGCCGCTCGCGCTTAGCCGGTCGCCCCTGGCGGTGCGGTCGCGATGAGGTCGCTGCGAGCGAGCGCCGCTGTTCTGCTCTGAGTTCCCGCTGGCGGATG
>JALSRO010000250.1 GCA_026984715.1 Chromatiales bacterium
GCACGGTGGTGGGCACGGTATCGGCGACCGACGTGGACAGTACGGTGACCGGATTTGCCATCACCGGCGGCAATACCGGTAACAATGGAGCCACCAACGCTTTTGCGATCGCCACTGATGGTCAGTTGACCGTGGCTAACTCTTTGGCGCTGGATTACGAGACCACTCCCACTTTTAACCTACAGGTTACAGCGACGGACGGCATCAACACTTCCTCCGTGGCAACAGTAGTAGTCAATCTCACGGATATAGTTGGTGCCAGTATCAACCTCCCCCCACAGGTCAGCGCTGCCTGCAAGGCCACCCCGCTGAATGTGCCGGTATTGAATATTCCGTTGAACGCCACCGATCCGGATGGTGACGACAACCAGCTCAGATTCTATCGTGCCTCCCAAGGGAGTAAGGGCAGCGTCACCGTGGACGTCACCGGCCGGTTCAGCTACACCCCCTATCCTGATGCCCGGGGTACGGACAGCTTCCGCTACAGGGTAGTGGATGCGCAGGGAGCGGAGAGCTACGGAACGGTCAAAGTGATCATTGGCAACACCCGAATCATGCCGCTGGGTGACAGTATCACAGTGGGTATTGGGGAAGAGAGCGGCTACCGAGCGGCGTTGCGCCAAAAGCTGGTATCGGATGGCTATGCAGTGGAGTTTGTGGGCAGCCAGTCCGGAGCCCCCGATCGGCATGAGGGGCATTCAGGGGTGGAGGTGACCTCGGCGTATCTGGCCGGGCACGTGGAGGGGTGGCTGACGGCCAATCCGGCGGATGTGGTACTGTTGCACATCGGCAGCGAAGAGTTTCTGGCGGGAGGTGGTGATCCCGCGGTGAGCGAAGCCGGGGTGGTGAGCATTCTCCGCTCCATCGAAGGGTGGTCGACCACCCGCGGTCAGGAGGTGAAGGTGGTGCTGGCGAGGATTATCGATCAGGTGCCGGGCAACGCAAAGATAACAACCTTCAACAATCTGCTCGGTGGGTTGGCGAAGCCAGGGAGGATCTTCGTCGTGGATCAACAGCATGCGCTCAGCTACCCGGATGACCTGGCCGATGGTATCCACCCCACCGCGGGAGGTTACGGAAAGATGGCTGAAACGTGGCTCCACGAGCTGGAGAACGGGGTGCTGGAGAAGTGTCCGTGACAGGGCTCTGAACAAAATATGCTTTGCCAGGTCCTATCGACCCGGTAACGATATAGGTTCCATTCTTGGGTTGAGGCAGGAGCCGGACCAGCGTTACAGTGTGCAGGAGAGGTTCTCCCGCTGTCGCGAGTGCATGGCGTGCGCTGGAGCGATCTTGGCAAGGGAAGACCCTTGCCTGTGCAGTGTGCCCCCATCTGGCGCGACGCCTGCCCGAAGTCCTGAATACAGCATCTATCGTTACCGGGTCGGTAGTATCAAGGATTCGAATACAGGGACGATATATAGGCGATGTGATCTATCCGGATTGGCTGTTCCCGCATCGCTACGGGGAGTTGTTCCGAAAGAGCAAAATTGGCCTTTTTTCAACACCATTCAAAGGGTTGCCAGTCTGTTTTTATATGGACGGGCACTCCGGATGAGGGTAGAATAGACCGACTGAAGGAGATGGGGGGATATGTTCGATTTTTTGGTCAGGCCCAAGGTGTTGAGAGCAGGCATGCTGGTTTGCCTGCTGTTTTGTACGGCAACATCGGGGCTGTCCGTCGCCCGTGAAGCGGTCTCCTCCGCTCCGGGAGGAGTTGTGGGAGAGCTGGAACAGACCCACGCGGAACAGGCGATCCCGACAGGGGCCAGACCTGGCCTGAAGAAAGCGTTGACCAGCAAACAGCCCCGGCGTGCGGATATCCCCGATGCTTTACTGGTAGTCATGTTGGCGCTGATTGGCATTATTGTGATATCGCGTCGGGATGTTGGGGGAAAGGGTCGGAATCGGCTCCCCAGGCAAGGATAGAAGATCGAGAGGTAGTTGACACAATGTTGAATGCGAAAAGATGGTTTTTCGGAGTGATGTCCGGTCTGGTGCCGATATTGGGAATGATGCTGCTTCTCATGCCACCCGCAGGAGCGGCCCAGCCCCAGGAGGGGACGGGAGAACCCGCTTTCACCCCGGCTCCCGAATATCGCATCGGGCCGGAGGACGTCCTGGAGATCTTCGTCTGGAAAGAGCCCGATTTGCAGCGGGAGGTGCTGGTGAGGCCGGATGGAGGAATCTCGTTTCCTCTCGCAGGTGATCTGGAAGCAGCGGGCAAGACACCGGTCGAAGTGCAGGAGGAGCTGACTCGGCGGTTGCAGAAATATATCCCGGATGCTGTCGTCACCGTCACCGTCACCAAGGTTGCCGGTTACAGGATCTTCGTAGTGGGCAAGGTGACCAAGCCGGGACAGTTTGTCGTTGGCCGCTATGTAAACGTGCTGCAGGCTCTCACCCTTGCAGGGGGCCTTACCCCCTATGCGTCGGAGAACAAGATAAAGATCGTCCGCAAAAAGGGCGATGGGGAGATCACCTTCCCGTTCCACTACTCGGACGTGAAGAAAGGGCGGCGCCTGGAAGAGAACATTCTCCTCCAGAGCGGGGACGTGGTCGTTGTTCCCTAGGCCCGTTGTCGAACAGGATCCGGGGGTGGTGCCCAGGGATTTGTCGCAGACATGACAATAGCAGCAAGAAAAGAAAAAACGGGCTGGTCGAACTTTCGGAGCAGGGGCAGAGGGATCAAGTGGTCGGGACGGTGTGTGTTGGCTGGAACCATGCTGTGCTGTGGTACGGCCATGGGAGCTGCTCTGGTAGTCGAGCCGAGCGTCTC
>JALSRO010000251.1 GCA_026984715.1 Chromatiales bacterium
TTCAGACGGCGTTGCCCGGCGGGGAGCGACGGCCTATGCCTTGCCCTCCCTCGTAGTCAAAGCGGGAACGGCCTCGATGCGGGGCCACGGGCCCTTTCTGCAGTGGGGGTTTGGGCCGTCGTCGAGCCTGAAGCAGGGCTTCGCGAATAGGGTAACAGTGGCGGTTCACCCAGTGAATCAGAGGTATACCGATATCGTTGCCGGGGCAGGAAATCGATCCCCGATGCATCGGTATATACACTCTGTTCGTCATCTCGTACAATAAGTTCGGTTTACAGAACATTGGCGCCAGGTGGAGGACAGCGGCAGAGGTGACGCAGCGGGATGGTTCGGGGAGTGTCGGGCGCCGGCAAGGGGGTGACAGGATCACTGCCGCGGAGCGGCGGGCTGCCCTCTCTCTCGGCTCCATCTTTGGCCTGCGGATGATTGGGCTGTTCATGATTCTTCCGGTGTTTTCGCTCTATGCCCATCGACTGGAGGGCTATTCTCCGGCACTGATGGGTGTGGCCATCGGTGCCTACGGTCTCACCCAGGCCATTTTCCAGATCCCTTTCGGTCTGCTCTCCGACCGTCTGGGACGGAAGCGGATCATCTATGTCGGTCTGGCCATCTTTGCACTGGGAGGGGTAGTGGCGGCACAGTCGGACTCCATCTACGGCGTTATTGCAGGGCGTGCCCTGCAGGGAACCGGCGCCATTGCGGCGGCGGTGATGGCGCTGCTTGCCGATTTGACCCGGCACCGCGTGCGTACCAAGGCCATGGCGATTCTTGGGGGCAGCGTGGGCATGTCGTTCACTGTTGCGCTGGTGCTGGGGCCGGCCCTCAACGACTCGATCGGGGTACCGGGTATCTTCTGGTTGACCGCACTGCTTGCCCTGCTGGCTATCGGGGTGACCCGCTTCGTGGTGCCGGATCCGGTGGAGAGCCATTTTCACGTGGATAGCGAACCGGTTCCCTCTCAGGTCAGCCGCGTGATCACCGATCCGCAGCTACTGCGTCTCGATTTCGGGGTCTTTACTCTGCACGTTCTGATAACCGCCAACTTCGTGGTGCTTCCATTGCTGCTTCGCGATACTTTGCAGCTTCCGTCGCCTCACCACTGGTGGCTCTATCTGCCGGTACTGCTGCTTTCGGTAGTGGCCATGCTTCCGATCATCTTCGTGGCCGAACGGCGCAATTTGGTGAAACCGGTGTTTCTCGGCGCGATTCTGCTGATGGGGGTGGCGGAAACCGGGCTGCTGGTTCTACACCAGCAGATCTATCAGGTGGCCACTCTTCTGTTCATTTTCTTCACCGGTTTCAACCTGATGGAGGCGACCCTGCCGTCACTGATCTCCCGAATGGCGCCTCCGGAGAGCAAGGGAACCGCCATGGGAATTTTCAGCAGCTCCCAGTTTCTCGGTGCGTTCGTTGGGGGCGCCGCAGGTGGCTGGTTGCTGGGGATTTTCGATATCGGTGCCGTGTTTGCTGGTTGTGCGTCGATGACGCTGCTCTGGTTTGCGGTGGCTTCGGGAATGCAGACACCGGAGGCGGCGGAAGCGCCACGGCCATCGGCCGGGATGATGGCAGACGAGGTGCTGGAGGAGTGATCTGAGGGCTTGTCGATAGATTGTAACGAGTTAATGGGCGGGTGTGTGTCGTGGCCTGGGCGCCGGGTGCCCGCCGAATACGTCACATATCGTTGCCAGGGGATAGAACAGGAGTCATTCGGGTTGACTCGAGGAGAAGAGAGAATGTCATCGACCAAACGAACCACCCGTCGGAAAGAGCCGCGGGGGGAGGAGCAGAAGCGGGATTCCTGTGCCTATGGTGCTCCGATGTGGGAACATCTGGCCTATGGTGCGGGTACTGCATTGGTTGCCGTGGGACCCGCTCTGGCAGGTATGGAGATGATCACCTGGATGGCGGTTTTCATGGGCATCAATGCGGTAGTTCTCGTCGCCTTGTGTCTGGCGGGAGCATGGTACACTCTTCAAGGAGCACCCCCGACCTCGCGACGTACACAGTGATTCTGCCGTCACTCTATTGACAATCTTTTTCCCCTGTGAGAAACAGGGGAGGCAGTATCGTATGGGTATGGGTGCAGCGAGAGTATATACACAGGGTTCCCTCCAAGTATGCATTTTTTCGGCATTGTCGGTGTCGGTACCGTTCTCGAATCCTCATCTGTTCCTTTGTGCCGCGCGGCACCCCGCCGCTGCGCCGTGAACCGTCGTGCGACGGCTGAATGTGGTAGCTGTTTTCACCGGGGCTGACAGAGGGTAGTGAGACCATGCCAGTAGCCAGGAGAGTTCGTTTGCTGCGGGAATCCCGTGGTCTTTCCCTTCGGGCGCTGGCCGAATCGTGCGGTGTCAGTCCGTCCACTCTCTCCCAGATTGAGCAGGGGGAGACCTCTCCGTCGGTGGCTACTCTGGAGAAACTGGCCCACGGCTTGAGAGTCTCGGTGGCGGCATTCTTTATAGAGGAGCAGGAGGATGCGGCGCTGGAGATCATCGATGTAGCCAACAGCGCTGTTTTCACTCTCCGTGAAGGTGTTCAGATAACCCCGTTGACCGCTTTGCATCACGCCTCCAGGTTCGAGCCGATACTGATCCGCCTGCAGGCGGAGGGCGGACTCGGTGAGCAGCCCTTTCTGGTTGGCATCGAATCGGAGTTTGTCTGGGTGCGCAGCGGGCGGGCCATGTTCCACTATGATGGTGTCGAGTATGAGATAGGGGAGGCACAGGCCGTCTATTATGATCCCCGCCGCTCCCACAATTGGCGCAATCCATTTGAT
>JALSRO010000252.1 GCA_026984715.1 Chromatiales bacterium
GCGGCGGCCGCTCGAGGTAACACTCAACATGCCCGGCCGGCACAACGTACTGAATGCGCTGGCCGCCATTGCGGTCGCCAGCGAGTTGGGCGTAGGTGATGTGGCAATCGGCAGGGCGCTGGCCGCTTTCCAGGGGATCGGGCGGCGGTTCGTCATCCGGGAGGATGTTGCCATACCCGACGGCAGCATCATGCTGGTGGATGATTACGGTCACCACCCCCGGGAGATCGAGGCGACCATCGACGCCATCCGCGGCGGCTGGCCGCAGCGCCGCCTGGTGATCGCCTTCCAGCCCCACCGCTATACCCGTACCCGTGATCTGCTGGATGATTTTGCCCAGGTGCTCTCCACTGTTGATGCTCTGCTGGTGCTCGAGGTCTATCCGGCCGGAGAGAAACCCATCTCCGGTGCGGACGGGCGCAGCCTGTGCCGCGCCATCCGCAGCCGCAGCCATGTGGAGCCGGTATTCGTCGAGCAGATCGATGATCTGGCGGGGGTGCTGAAAGAGATCCTGCTGGACGGTGACATTCTGCTTACCCTGGGTGCCGGCAGCATTGGTGCAGCAACGGCCCTGCTGCCGGAACAGCTCGGGGAGAAACCGCAATGATGGTTTCCTTTTCAGAACTGCCACTGCGTGGCGTCATGCGCAAGCAGGAGCCGATGTCACGGCACACCACCTGGCGGGTCGGGGGGCCGGCAGAGCACTACTATGAGCCGGCGGACCACGACGATCTGACCAACCTGCTGCAGCGGCTGCCTGCCGATGAGCCCATACTCTGGCTGGGATTGGGAAGCAACCTGCTGGTACGGGATGGTGGCATTCGCGGCACTGTAATCAACATTACCAATCGGCTTACCGGCCTGGAACGGTTGAACGGAGATCGGGTGTGGGTCGAGGCCGGAGTACCGTGCGCCAAGGTGGCCCGCTTTTGCGCCCGGGAGAGGTTGACGGGCGCCGAATTTCTGGCCGGTATTCCCGGCACCATGGGCGGCGCTTTGAAGATGAACGCCGGTGCCTTCGGTGGTGAGACCTGGCCCCTGGTGAGCCGGGTCGAGACGCTGGATCGGCGCGGTATGCTTCGCCAGCGCGGGCCGGCTGACTATGAGATCGGCTATCGCACTGTGCAGGGACCCGGAGATGAGTGGTTTACCGCAGCCGTGTTGCAGCTGCAGGCGGGAGATACAGAGCAGGGACAGCAACATATTCGCAAGCTGCTGGAACAGCGTAGCAGAACCCAGCCTACCAGCCAGCCGACCGCCGGCTCGGTGTTCCGCAATCCACCCGGTGATTATGCGGCCCGGCTGATTGAAACGGCGGGTCTGAAGGGAACCTGCATCGGTGGCGCCTGTGTTTCCGAGAAGCATGCCAACTTCATTGTCAATACCGGCAGTGCAACCGCAGCGGATATCGAGGCGTTGATCGAGCGGGTGGCCGCTGTGGTCGCGGAGAAACATGGTGTGCAGCTGCAGCGGGAGGTGCATATCGTGGGAGAGCGGCAGCCATGAGCGGGGTGGATTTCGGCAGAGTTGCGGTGCTGATGGGCGGCTGGTCCAGTGAACGCGAGGTGTCGCTGAACAGCGGTACGGCAGTGCTGCAGGCGCTGCAGCGCAAGGGGGTCGATGCTCACGGAATCGACGTCGGCGCGGATGTTGCGCAGCAGTTGTGTGAAGGAGAGTTTCAGCGCGCGTTCGTCATGCTGCATGGCCGTGGCGGGGAGGATGGTGTTATCCAGGGGGTGCTCGAGTCACTGGGTATTCCCTATACCGGCAGCGGGGTGTTGGGTTCGGCGCTGAGTATGGACAAGGTGAAGAGCAAACAGATCTGGCAGGCAGCCGGTCTGCCCTCCCTGCCGTTTGAGCTGTTGCAGGCCGACAGCGATCCGGCTGGAGTGATTGAGCGTCTGGGTCTGCCACTGGCGGTTAAGCCGGCGCGGGAGGGCTCCAGCATCGGCATCAGCAAGGTGACGCAGCCCGACCAGCTGCTTCCGGCATGGCGGAAGGCGGCCCTGTATGACGCACAGGTCATTGTCGAGCCCTGGCTGGACGGTGGGGAGTACACGGCCGCGATTCTGAACGATCGGGCGTTGCCGCTGATCCGGATCGAGGTGGCGGGAGGGTTCTACGACTACCATGCCAAATACCAGGCGCAGGACACCCAGTACCACTGTCCCTGTGGTCTTTCGGCAGAGCGTGAGCGGGAGATCCAGCAGATTGCGCTGCAGGCCTTTCGGGCCGTTGGAGCAACGGGTTGGGGAAGGGTCGATTTCCTGCTCGATGAGCGGGGAGCCGCCTGGCTGGTGGAGAACAACACCCTGCCCGGAATGACCGGCCACAGCCTGGTGCCTATGGCGGCGCAGGCTGCTGGTATCGGATTCGATGATTTGGTGTGGCAAATCCTGGCGGACAGTCTGGCCTACCGCCCGGCGGAGAAGATGGATGTTCATCAAGCGCGGCAGTAATAAAAAAGGCCAGGCCAGTCGTGCCCTGGCAGAGGAGCGGCGGCCACGGCGGATCAACCTGCGTCTGCCGGGCCGGCTGATTTTGGCTGCTGGCGTCGTTGCCGCAGCGAGTTGGGCTGCTGAAAAGATGGCGCAACCGGATATTCTGCCGCTGCGGTCGGTACAGGTCGATGGAAAGTTTAACCACATCACACCTGCGGAGATCCGTGCGGTGATGATGCCGTTCGCCGAACAGGGGTTTGTGTATGTGGATACCGAAGCTGTAAGGAGAGAGATCGAGTCCCTGCCGTGGGTGAAGCGGGCAGGTATCTACCGGG
>JALSRO010000253.1 GCA_026984715.1 Chromatiales bacterium
AACCCATCGGTCCAGCACCGCCTGCTGTTCATGGGTCATCATCTCCATACCCAGTGCCACCTGCCCGGGATAACGCTCGGCAAGCGCCTTGAGCAGATCCATCTCCAGCCGATGCGAGGCGGGATTGTCATGGGTCTCTCCCACATAGACGATTCTTGCGTCAGTCGCCGCGGCAAGCATCTGCTCCTGGGTCACAAAGATGCCGGTGGGAATATGTAAAACATCACCAACCTTCGGTTCATGCGGCGGAGGATAGGGCATCTCGGGATCACCCAGCGGAGGTGTTGAACTACAGGCAAACATCAGCGAACATAACAGTAGCAGGAGGGAGTTTTTTGAGAATATCATGATTTTCTATATAATCGGCGATTGAATTCCTGTTTATAGTCCACTCTCCACTTCCATACGGCGAAACAACCGGCAGAACAGAGGGATGCGGCGCAACAACGGCGGTTATCAACCCATATGAGTCTCCACTTTACCACCAAATCCTTCCTGACTGTTATCCTGGTCACTGCCGCTTTTTCCGGCTGCCAGACCGATAACTCGGGTTCACTGAAGAACGCCATCCCGGAAAATGCAGCAGCGCCCGAACCCTATACCGGCCGCCGCATCGATCTGCGTACATTGATAATCTCCTCCGGCACAGCAGAACAGGATTCCGCCCTGGCCTTGATGAAGGGCCTGCACGACCGCCTGGGTGTTCCCTACGAGCTTCTCGACTCCCGCACCGAGCAGCTCACCCAATCCAGACTCTCATCGGGGAAACATGGCTACTACAATGCCATCATTCTCACCGATGCCAGCCTGTGGGATCCGGACGCCGCAAACGGCTCGGGATTCACTTCGGAGGAGTGGCATATTCTGCACGAATACGAGAAGAAATTCTCGGTACGGGAATCTGTGGTTTCCGGCTATCCCGTCACAGATCCGGCGCTTGGATTCGATTACGGACTGGAGAACGCACACTCTTTTACCACCTCCTTTTCCGGCCAGTGGCACTTGCCCGCCGGAGGCAGCGAACTGTTCGAAAAAGTGAATACGGACAATCCACTGCCCCTGAAAGGGTATGCCGTCGGAGCCGATGCACACAAGACAGCGACCGGTCCGGAGGTACAGCCACTGTTGACCGAGCAACGCAGCGGAAAGATCCTGATTGCCCTGTTGAACTATCCCGATGGCCGCGAAGTGCTCTTTTCGGGGATCGCCAATGGCCCCTCCTACATCCACTCCCAGCTGCTGGCCTACGAATTTCTCAACTTTGCCACTCGAGGGGTGTTCATCGGAGCACGCCAGGTCTGCCTCAACCTCCATGTTGACGACCTCTTCCTCTCCGACTCTCTCTGGGATCCGGACACAAACAGTACCGCCGAAGATCGGGAGTATCGCCTCTCCCCCCATGACGTGCGCAACACCATCCACCTCCTGCAGGAACTGCGGAGGGATTATCCCACCGCCGCCCACCTGAAGCTCGATTTCGCCTTCAACGGGAAAGGGACAGGGCTCGAAGACGAGCTGTATCAGACCATCTACAGCTCCGGCGACGAATTCCGGTATATCAATCACACTTTCAGCCATCGCGACATGGACAAGAGCGCCGGTACCACCTACCAGCTGGCAAGATATGAAATCGAGCAGAATCGGACGGTCTGGCAGCAGCTGAATCTTCCCGGCTTCGAACGGAACAGGGAGGTACTGGTCAGCGGCATGCACTCGGGATTGACCGACCGAGCCACCTCGACACCCTATCCAGAGGGGAAAAACGACGCCTTCCTGCGAGCCGCCCGGGACGCCGGGATCCGTTACCTGGCCTCCGACGCCTCACGGCCGAATCAGAATCACGAGCAGTTTGTCGACGGCTACGACATCCTGCTGTTGCCGCGCCATCCCACAGCGCTGTTCTTCAATGTCACCCGGCCGGCGACCCTTCAAGACGAGTACAACTACATGTTCCACGACAGCTATGTGGAGAGGGGACTGGATCCGGCCACCACCCCTGGGGCCAATCCGGCCCCTCTGAGCTACAGAGAGATCCTGGAGAGGGATGCAGAACAGGCGATAAGAGACATGTTGAGCTATAGTCTCTGGCCCCACTACTTTCACCAGAGCAACCTGATGGATTATGACGGCGGGAAGACGCTCCTTACCGACTGGCTGGAAACGGTGCTGTCCCGCTACGAACGACTCACCCGGCTCCCCATTCGCTCCCTTCCATACTACGAAATCGGCCGCCAGACAGAGAACCGCCTCGCATCCCGCAGAGCCGGGGTTGTCGGCATATGGAACCTCGATATCGACACCGTCACCCTCTCGGCCAGACAGAAGGCAGAGATTTTCGTCACCGGCCTCGATGTGGGCAAAATCTATGGTGGACAGAAAATCAGCACCATCACTGTCGACACCGTCCCGCAGAGCTTCTCCATCGACAGAATGGTGAACCAATAAGCAAAGCCGGCTGCAGATGCTCCGCCCCCTTGCGTAACTCCTCGGCCAGCCGGGCGATCTTGTCCCTGGGAGTCTGTCGGATTTAGGCGATGGTAGCGAGCATAGTGGGACTACGCAACGAGAAATCGGGGAGATTCGGGCCGCTCTCCCACCAGCGCAGTAGAACAACCCTGAACCCGACAGACTCCTGCTCCCCTCCGGCACCGAGGTATCGGCGACGGACTCCACCACCAGGACAATCTCATCAAAGAGTCTGTCAACCACACACTGGCGAGCGCAGACACACAGTTTTCCCCTGAACGGTCCGTTCCGCACGGGGTGG
>JALSRO010000254.1 GCA_026984715.1 Chromatiales bacterium
GGTGCCGGTTGGGACCCTGGTATTCGATAACGAAACCGGTGAGCAGATGGGTGACTTGACCGCAGCGGGGCAGAAACTGCTGGTTGCCAGAGGGGGCTTCCACGGGTTGGGAAATACCCGCTTCAAAAGCAGTACCAACCGTACGCCGCGCCAATCCACTCCCGGGACCCCCGGTGAGGCGCGGGAGTTGCGGTTAGAGCTGAAGCTGCTTGCCGATGTCGGGTTGCTGGGGCTTCCCAATGCGGGAAAATCCACCTTTATTCGCGCTGTCTCCGCGGCCACTCCCAAGGTGGCGGACTATCCGTTCACTACACTGATTCCCAATCTCGGAGTGGTCAGCATCGAACCGCACCGCAGTTTTGTAGTGGCGGATATCCCGGGTCTGATCGAAGGGGCCGCCGAGGGCGCAGGGCTGGGGATCCGTTTTCTCAAGCATGTTGGCCGGACCCGCCTGCTGCTGCATCTGGTGGATATGGCATCACAGGGAGATCCGTTCACCGAGGTGCGTACCATCGAGCAGGAGCTGGAGAAATTCAGTCCCGAGCTTCTCGCGCGGGAACGGTGGCTGGTACTCAACAAGCTGGATCTGCTACCCGAAGCGGAGCAGACTGATCGTTGTGACGAATTGGTACGCCGACTCGATTGGAAGCAGCCGGTGTTCCGTATCTCGGCGCTGCGTAAACAGGGTACGCGGGAGCTTTGCGGTCGGATTATGGAGTATCTGGAGCAGCAGGATGAAACAACCGCGTAACGGTAGCCGCCCCCGGCGCTGGGTAGTGAAGATCGGCAGCGCCCTGATTACCGATGAAGGTAGCGGGTTGGACCACCACATCCTCTCCCGCTGGGCTGCCCAGATGGCGATGCTTGCCAGCGAAGGAATTGAACCGGTACTGGTTTCTTCCGGTGCGGTGGCCGAGGGGATGCAACGCCTTGGCTGGCTGCACAGGCCGCACGCCCTGCATGAGCTGCAAGCGGCGGCAGCGGTCGGCCAGATGGGAGTGATCCAGGCCTGGGAGGCCTCGTTTCAGGAGCACGGTGTGCATACCGCCCAGATCCTGCTTACCCACGATGATCTGACCAATCGCAAGCGCTACCTCAATGCGCGCAGTACGTTACGTACCCTTCTCAAACTCGGGGTACTGCCGGTGGTCAACGAGAACGACACCGTTGTCACGGATGAGATCCGTTTCGGCGACAACGATACTCTGGCGGCGCTGGTGGCCAACCTGGTGGAGGCTGAGCTGTTGGTGATCCTGACCGATCAGCAGGGGATGTATGACAAGGATCCGCGCACCCATGATGATGCCCGTCTGCTGAAACAGGTGGCGGCCGACGACCCGCGCCTGGATCGGATGGCTGCCGGTAGTGGTACTCTCGGCAGGGGAGGGATGCGCACCAAACTGCGCGCAGCCCGCCTGGCGGGGCGCTCTGGTGCAGCTACCGTTATCGCTGCCGGGCGGGAGCCAGACATCCTGCGGCGGATTGCTGCGGGGGAGGCGGTCGGTACCCGGTTGACACCGTCACGCGCCCCGCTGGTGGCGCGCAAGCAGTGGCTTGCCGGACAGTTGCAGCTGGCCGGCAGGCTGTTCCTGGACGCCGGTGCTGTCCGCGTATTGCGTGAGGAGGGGCGTAGCCTGCTACCTGTGGGAGTGACCGCCGTGGAAGGTGAGTTCCGGCGCGGCGATCTGGTGAGCTGCGTGGATTCCGATGGCGAGGAGGTGGCCCGTGGTCTGGTCAACTATAGTGCCTCGGAGAGCCGCACTATCATGGGGCAGGCCAGCAACCGTATCGAGTCGCTGCTGGGGTATCTGGGTGAGCCGGAGCTGATCCATCGCGACAACCTGGTGCTGGTGTAGCCGGTGTTGGGTATTTTCCGGACGGTCCGGCGTATGCCGCTCTGGATTCCGTTTCTGCTGGGTGCCGGCCTCATGGCAAACAGCTATGCCTGGATCACTCTCGGCGCCTTGCCGGATGAGGCCTACTACTGGGTCTGGTCACAGCATCTGCAGTGGAGCTACTTCGATCACCCGCCGCTGATCGCCTGGTTGATTCGCCCCTTTACCATGCTGTTTGGCAACAGTATCGTTGCCGTTCGGATCCCTGCCGTGATCGCCTGGCTGGCGAGCTGCTGGGTTGCCTATCGCTTTGCATGGGAGATCTACCGCCAGCAGAGAGCGGCTCTTCTGGCTGTGCTGGTATGGAGCACTCTGCCCATCGTGCAGGCGGGATTCCACGTGGTCACCCCCGATATCCCACTGATCCTGTTCGCCTGGTTGAGCTACTATTCCTGCTGGCGCGCGGTAACCCGCCGCTCGACAGGGTACTGGCTGTTGTCCGGCCTCTGTGCCGGCCTGGCTCTTCTCGGAAAATATCCGGGGATTCTGCTGCTGGGCAGTGTGTTCATTGCACTGTTGACCTGCCGGGAGGGGCGCAGGGAACTTGCGACACCGGGGCCGTGGGCGGCAGCCGGGATTGCGATGGTACTGTTTCTGCCAGTGGTGCTCTGGAACTACCGGCATCACTGGGTTTCTTTCGCATTTCAGCTTGGTCACGGTGTACAGAAACAGATCAGTGAGCCGGGGCACATGTTCGCCCTGTTTCTGGGAGGGCAGCTCGGGGTGGTCCTGCCGTGGACCTTCGTTGCAATGGTTTATGCCGCTCTGCGCGCTGGTCGCTGGGGTGTGACTGCGGGCTCGTTCACCCAGCGGCTGCTGGTCTCCGGGTTCTGGTTTCCGTTGCTGCTGTT
>JALSRO010000255.1 GCA_026984715.1 Chromatiales bacterium
TTATTGTCGAATTCGGAAATTAACTTTCTGTCACTCAAATGAGTCGGCTTGCTCCTGGAGCAATCGGGCGCTCATCCATTATATCCCGAAACCGGACAGAGCTGTCAGCGACGCTTCCCCGGATTGTCCAGCAGTTCCAGCTCACCGTCAGGATGGTCTTTCACCAACTCGGCCAGCAGCTTCCCCTCTTTGAACCGGAGATCAGGTGCCACTTCATATAATGGATAGAGTACGAAACTACGCTGCAGCAGCCCCGGATGGGGTACGGTAAGTTTGTCTGTAGCGATCTGCTCATCCCCGAAAAGTAGCAGGTCCAGATCCAGCGTACGCGGCCCCCAGCGCACACCTCCCCTCACCCGCCCCTGTCGATCCTCTATGGATTGCAGTTCGGACAACAACGTATGAGCATCGAGGCAGGTATCGACGGCCGCCACCGCGTTGACAAAGTCCGGCTGGTCGACCGGACCCATGGGCCTGCTGCGGTACAGCCGGGAGTGGCCGACAAAAACCGTACGCCGAATCTGCTTCAGTGCAGCCAGAGCATTGTGTATCTGGAGCGGTGGATTCTGCTGATTGCTCCCCAGCCCGATGTAGGCCCTGACCGGCATCTCTTCAAGAGCTGGAGGGGGTATGCACCGCCCGGCGCTTTCGCGGCCGACGGCGACGACGGGGTGACTTGCGCTGCGCCGGGCTCAGCTCCGCCAGCATCTCCTCTCGTTGCGTCTCATCCACCTCCTGAAACCGTGTCCACCACTCGCCCAGCCCGCGCTCCACTTCGCCGCTATCGGCCCGCAGCAGCATGAAATCATAACCGGCCCGGAAACGGGGGTGGTTCAACGTCCGGTAGGCGCGCTTGCCAAAACGTTGTGTGAGGCGCTCCTGCATCGACCAGATCTCCCGCATCTGGAGGGTGAAACGGCGTGGGATGGAGATACTCCTGCGTTGCGCCTCCAACACCCTGTCACCGGCCACCTGGAGTGACTGGAGCTTCGACATCCCCTCCTCCCGCAGCTGCTCCGCCAGCTGGCGCACCGGCTCCCACAGGATGGCAGCGAACAGAAAGGCGGGGGTGACCGGCTTGTCTTCAGCTATCCGCCGGTCGGTATTCTCCATTGCACGCAGCAGAAAGGTGACCGGAAAGCCCTCTTCCTCTCTTTCCAGGCTGCTCTCGGTCTGCGGAAACAGAACGCCAAACTGGTTGTAGTGGCGCATCAATTCGAAGGTTGCTACGGCGTGGCCGCTCAGAAACATCTTGAGCATCTCATCGAACAGCCGGGCGGGGGGCACACCGGCGAGCAGTTCACCGAGCTCGACCAGCGCCGATTCCGTCTCCTTTTCCAGGCGGAAGCCCAGCTTGGCGGCAAACCTTACCGCGCGCAGCATCCTCACCGGATCTTCCCGATACCGCTGCCCGGTATCCCCTATCAGTCGCAGCAGTCCATTTTGCAGATCATCCAACCCACCGGTGTAATCGACGATGGAGTAGTCCTTGATGTTGTAATAGAGGGCATTTACAGTGAAATCCCGCCTTACGGCATCTTCTTCGAGTGTGCCATAGACGTTGTCACGCACCACCATGCCGTTACGGGTCTCCCCTTCGCCATTTCCACCGTCGCCATGGTGGCCCCGGAAGGTTGCCACCTCGATGATTTCCCCCCGGAAATAGACATGCGCCAGACGAAAACGGCGCCCGATAAGGCGGCAGTTGCGAAACAGCTCCTTCACCTTTTCGGGAGTGGCGTTGGTGGCAACGTCGAAATCCTTGGGCTCCCGGCCGAGCAGCAGATCGCGCACCCCGCCGCCCACCAGATAGGCATCGTAGCCGGCATCTTTCAGGCGGTACATCACCTTCACAGCATTGGCGCTGATACTGCTACGGGAGACGGGATGTTCGGAGCGGGGAATGATGACCGGAGTAGATGCTGGCCGCGGGTCTCGTGTCCGTACTTCCCAAAATCGCTTGAGCCAGGAGAGCATCTGGGTATAATAACACAATCGAGTTGAGCTCGTAAAAAACTGCTCCCATCGTCTAGTGGTCCAGGACGTCGCCCTCTCACGGCGAAAACAGGGGTTCGAGTCCCCTTGGGAGTACCAATTCTCACCGTCCCTGTGGCTAAAGTTCCCTCTTCCTCGTCCCGATAGGGGAATTCAAGGAGGGGGGCTTGGCCGTCACAATAGGGTGGTACTGGCCATCCTCCCAAATTTACGCGAATTTGCAACATCGAATCGGGGGGATTAGAGATGCAAAACCGTTCCTTGCTGACCTCGGCCGCCGTCCTGGCACTAACAGGGAATATCGCCCTGGCGGCACCTTTCGGAAACTTCGACCCACGCTCCATGGCCATGGGGGGTACGGGGGTTGCCTCCGCTACCGGCGCCAATGCCAGCTTCTTCAACCCGGCGCTGCTGGCGAACAGCCGCCAGTTTCACCTGGAACTCCCCGCTGCAAGCTTCAACATGGCCGATCCGGATGAGCTGATCAAGGATCTGGACGATTTTCAGAATGGAAACGAGCTGAATGCTCTCGATACCGCGGTCACCAGTTTCAACTACGCCCCCACATCGGCAAACGCCCAGGCGGTCGTAAACAGCATGAGCGATGTCAACGACAGAGTCCAGAGCTTCAGCAACAGGGCGCTGGAGGGCTCGCTGTTCGGCAGCGGGGTGATCAGTTTTCCCACTGACCACTGGGGTATCGCCATACACCTCGCCGGAATGGGGGCGGGCGGTGCGCAACTGGACTAT
>JALSRO010000256.1 GCA_026984715.1 Chromatiales bacterium
GTCAAGCCGCAGAAGCTCATCTGGGACCTGCGCACCGCAATGGATCTGCCCGATATCGCCGTGTGTGATGTGGGGGCTCACAAGATGTGGATGGCGCGGATGTTCCGTTGCGAGCGGCCCAACACCTGCATCATATCCAACGGCTTCGCCAGTATGGGGATCGCTGTACCCGGCGCCATCGCCGCCACCCTGGCCATACCGGATCGCAGGGTGGTTGCCGTTACCGGAGACGCAGGTTTTCTGATGAACTCTCAGGAGATAGAAACCGCTGTGCGTCTAGGTATCCCGTTGGTGGTGTTGATCTGGAATGATGGTGGCTATGGGCTCATCGAGTGGAAGCAGATGAACCGTTTTGGGCGCAAGTCCAATGTCGATTTCAGCAATCCCGACTTCGTTACCTATGCGCAGTCGTTTGGCGCAAAGGGGATTCGTATCGAGGCCACCGAAGAGTTGTTGCCCGTGCTGCAGAAGGCACTCGAGGATGATGCGGTGACCATCATCGACTGTCCGGTGGACTACAGTGAGAATCTCAAGCTGACCAGACAGATGGGGGAGATGGTATGTCCCATCTGAGTAGCGCCTCCCTGCTGGAGGATGTGATGCCTTGTCCGGTGGCCGGAACCCGGCTGCGCGTGCTCAGCTACAATATTCAGGTTGGTATCGCCACCCAACGGCGTAGTCACTATCTGACCCAGAGCTGGCGTCATCTCGTTCCTCACCCGGCACGTTTCAGCAATCTGGACCATATTGCCCAGCTGCTGCAGGATTACGACATCGTCGGGCTCCAGGAGGTGGACGCAGGGAGTCTGCGCAGCAACTTCATCAACCTGACGGAGTATCTGGCCGACAAGGCTGGCTTTCCCTTCTGGCACCACCGGATAAACCGGCGTCTCGGCAAGCTTGCCCGGCATGCAACGGGATTGCTGAGCCGGATCCGGCCAGTAAAGGTAGCGGAACAACGCCTTCCCGGGCTGATCCCGGGGCGTGGATTCACTGCGGCGCTCTATGGTCACGGTGAAGAGACGCTGGTCATATTCAACATCCATCTTGCACTCAGCCGGCGCGTCCGCTTCGAGCAAGTCGGCTATCTCGCCGATCTCGTCAACCGCTATCCGCATGTCATCCTCATGGGGGATATGAACTGCCAGCCGGAGAGTCCGGAGCTGCGCTACCTGTTCCGCAGAACCCGGCTACGAGAACCCATGGAGAAGTTTCACACCTTTCCCAGTTGGCAGCCGAAGCGGAACATCGATCACATTCTGGTGACTCCCGAACTCGAAGTTCGGCAGGCCCGCGTCCTCCACCACTCCTTCTCCGACCATCTTCCCATCGCCATGGAGCTGGTGGTTCCCGAGACGGTTCGGCTGGGCCGCTGACAATCCCGCGATCCGATGCTTCGCGAGCGGAGACCGCTCCGGACGAACGGCAGCCAGTGACAGGATGTCGAGAAAGACTCGCCCCTGATTTTCCAGTCAGGAATCATGAAGCTGGGAAAGCATGGTTTCCCGGTCTCTTCAGAAATTGGCGGTGCCTTCTTGTACTGCAGATAGCCTGCTAATGAGTGACCTGCTGCCGGTGCAGCTCCCTGGCCGCCTCCTCACTGGTGATGTGACGCCCCTCCTGCTGGAGCACCTGTTTGCGGTAACGTTCGATGTCACACACCTGTTCCACCATGTGTAGCGGTGTGCCGCTGTCCGGATCGAGGAACTCCACCCCGAGCTCGATTCCGCCGCGCTCCTGCCGGCACCACGATATGCGCCCGCGGGTCTCGAAATCTGGGTCGAGCGAGGGAAGTCGGATATTCACGGAGGTTCCTGCCTTGAGGGGCCGATCCGCTCTCAGACAGAGGCCACCGAAGCTGATGTTCTTGAGATGGGGGCTTCGGATTACGGGAATATCCGGAGCGGTGACCTCCACGGGGATCTGGGTTGGCTGACGGATGTGGGTTCGCATTGAATCGCTGCCGGATGTCGAGTAACATTAGCCGATATAAATATAGACAATAAACCGCCGGATTGTTCAATTTTTGTTGCGCCCGCCGATTTATAGGTGGTCGGTGGGAAGCTCCTCCCCGGTAAACGGGCCATGCGGCATGATGCGTGGCGTGATAACCGTCTGATAAAAAATATAAAGAGAAGGAGACAATTTGCCACCAAGAGTGCCAGCCCATGCAGGAATTGATTTTACTATGGAAGATAGCGGCTCTTATCATGGCAACGATTGATATCCAATATATGGTTTCCCTCTGTCACGGATACAACTTGCAGTTTTTCGGGAAGAACAGATTTTTCTTCGCGCCCTACGTGGTTGGCAGTTACGAGAAAAAGGGTATTTTTCTGCCCATGCTGGCCGAAAAAGGGGAACGCTTTGTCGGCAACCTGATAAAATCGGCGGGCGATTGCAAATGAACCGGGGTATTAGTATGCTAAATCGGCATCGATTGCCCTGTCTTCACATGGAACACGCCGTTTCTGCGTTGAAAAGGGGTCGTTTGTTGCAAACCCTCTTTTTCTGCCCCGGTTCTGGTGTATCCCGCAAAGGAGGGGCGGTTGTGTAACGGCACTGGATACTTGTCGGGTGGCAGCTAGTAGCAGCCCATACCGAAAAAAACAATGGACTAAATTAAATTCAGACGGCTCATGTCAGAACTCAGCGTGGTCATTCTAGCGGCGGGGCAGGGAACGCGGATGCGCTCCCGCTTGCCCAAGGTATTGCATGCAGTGGGAGGCAAACCCATGCT
>JALSRO010000257.1 GCA_026984715.1 Chromatiales bacterium
GGGCGGACAGGGAGTGGTTCGGGGTGGCCCCGGTCATGGATCCCGTGTCTCGTCCGGATAGATGATGGCATGCACGCGCCGCTTCTTCCCGCCGCCACTTTCGGCCTGTACCTGGTTGTTGCGGATGTTGTAGGTGATTCGTTCACCACTGAAGCGGTTCTTGTCATGCCACAGGTGTGCCTGACCGGTCATGCGGAGCTCTTCGCTGGCTGGCGTATATTCGATCTCGCGTGCCTCTGCGCGAATCTGTCTGTTCCCCTGGAGCCGCTGCGAAAAGCGTGCCGGTTTGCCTTCTGCCACGGCGCGCTGCAGTCGGTTGCCGGTGCGATAGAGGGTTATTCTGTCGGCGGTTATGGAGAGCGTACCCTGCCGCAGATGTACGTTGCCCTGGAACAGGCTGGTTCCACCCGGCTCGTCGAACTCGGCATGATCGGCTTCGATATCGATCGGCTCTCCCGCCTTTACCGTTGTCGCAACAAGCAGGGCCAGACAGAAGAGGACCAGGCATTTGGTCGGCCTCCGGAGCAGTTGCTCCTTGCGCGTCCTGGCGACGGGAATCTCTGTGGAGGGGGGCATCGAGCTCATCTCCGGCATGGTGCTCCGTGGGCCGAGAGTAAATGGCATGGTTCCGGTTTGCTCCTGGAGGAATGTACGGGCCGTGTCTCGATTCGGAGCTCCGGGGTTGCGCTCCTGTCGTTGGTATCAGTAATATCTTCCATGGGCCTCGTGCAGAAATTTCAGTTCCCCCCGGGAGAGATCCACGCTGAAACCGGTGGCCGCGATGGTGGCATAGTCCGTTTTCATGGTTACCTTTGTCTTGCTCCCGGCCTGCCGCTGTTTTGGCAACACCTGCAGATCGGTCGTCTCCACGTGGAGGAGAGTGTGGCCGGATGTGCTGTGCTGCTCGATTTCGACCCTGCCCTGCATCATGATCTGTCTCCCCTCGTCGGTTACCAGTGCGCGCTTGCCCGTGATGCTCCAGGAAGAGGAACCCGAATCGTTGAATAGCAGTTGTGGTTGCAGAAATGTAACAGTTTTCTGACCCGAAATATATTCCATGTAGTCCGCTTTCACAACATACTGCGCTGCTCCGTTCGGCGCAGTGGTGGTAATGGTGAATTTTTTCAGATAGTAGTCGGGGCCGGTGCTGCCCGGGGGTGTGTTGTCCCGCTCTTCCCGGTTTATCCAATGCATCCAGCTGCTCGATGCCGCCAGAACTGTCAGCAATATCACCAGGCCGGTTCTCTTCCAGCCCTGATGGAGCGCCGCCGCTGTCAGGGTGCTCACTGTCATTGCTCTGGCTCCCGCTGGTTGCGTGGGTGGCTGGTTTCCGTGAGTTGATTCGTCATATCCGGTGTTGGGGCCGGGTGGATCCCGGGTGTGGCCGTACTGTGGTACAGAAGGTGGGGTTCAGCACAGGTATCGTCCAAGCTGTTCATCCAGTGTGCCACGTGCCCGCATGATCAGTTCGCAGACATCCCTGGCAGCGCCACGTCCTCCCGCACTCGGTGTGCACCAGTGGGCATGCTCTTTCACCAACGGGTGGGCGTCTTGCACTGCGATCGCCAGCCCGCTGCGCCGCATTACCGGAAGGTCGACGATGTCGTCCCCCACGTAAGCGGCCTGTTCCGGATCGATCGACAGCTTCTCAGTCAGCTCCTCGAAGGCGGGTAGCTTCTCCAGCTGTCCCTGATAGATGTATCGGATTCCCAGGTTGTCCATGCGGTGTTCCACCACTTTGGAGGTGCGGCCGGTGATGATTGCGATATCCACGCCGCTGGCTTGCAGCATCTTCATGCCATGGCCATCCCGGGAGTGGAATGCCTTGTACTCCTGTCCATCGTCGCCAAGAAACAGACTGCCATCGGTGAGTACTCCGTCGACATCGAAGACAACCACTCGTATTGCCGCTGCTCTCTCCAGAATATTCTGCATACCATCTCCCCCGGGGATGTGATTGCGTCCCGACTGTCAGACCACTCCGGCGCGTAACAGATCGTGCATGTTGAAGGCGCCGATCACTCTGCCGTTTCTGTCCGTCACAGGCAGGGCGTTGATCTTCCTGGACTCCATTATCTGCAGCGCCTCCGCAGCCAGTATATCAGGATGGACGGTGGTGCCGTTCCGCGTCATGACTTCGCCGACGGTGGTGGTGCGTATATCGATCTGCTCATGTTCAAGGACGCGCCGCAGATCACCATCGGTGAAGATCCCCTTGATTCTGTTCTCTCTGTCTGTGATGGTAACGAACCCAAGCCGCTTGTTGCTCATCTCCACCAGAACCTCGCTGAGGGGCACACTCTCCTCCACACGGGGGATGGCGTCGCCGGTGTGCATGATATCGGCGACCATCAGTAGCAGGCGGCGCCCCAGCCGTCCTCCCGGGTGGGTGCGGGCAAAGTCGTCGGCGGTAAAGCCGCGAGCCTCCAGCAGGGATACCGCCAGAGCGTCACCCATCGCCAGCGCGGCGGTGGTGCTGGAGGTGGGAGCGAGCCCCAGAGGACAGGCCTCCTCGGAGACACTCACATCGATGTTGACGTCTGCCGCACGTGCAAGAGTGGAGTCAGGGTTACCGGTCAGGGCGATGAGCGGTGCATGCAGGCGCTTGATGAGAGGCAGGATAGTGAGCAGTTCCGCGGTCTCGCCGGAGTTGGAGAGAGCAAGGATGACATCCTGCGCGGTAAACATTCCCAGATCACCATGGCTGGCCTCTCCGGGATGGACGAAGAAGGCGGGG
>JALSRO010000258.1 GCA_026984715.1 Chromatiales bacterium
AGGGTAACCGATCCCCTGTATGTGCTGAATCTTTCCGATCCCGCCGATCCCTTCGTCGCCGGAGAGCTGAAGATCTCCGGCTACTCCGACTATCTCCACCCGGTGACTGAAAACATGCTGCTGGGGATAGGAAAAGCCGCCATTCCATCCGAACCAGAGGAGGGAGACGGTCGCGGTGCATGGTACCAGGGAGTGAAGCTGGCGCTGTTCGATGTCAGTGATCCACAGCAGCCGAAGGAGGTCGACAGTGTCGTGATTGGTGGGCGTGGAACCGACTCCGATGCCCTGCATGAACACCATGCCGTGACCTGGCTGCCCGCCAATCCAGACCTGGGTCGGCCGGCACGGCTGGCATTACCCGTCAGTCTGCATGCGGTGGTTCCAACTTTTGCAGCCATGGGAGTTCTATCCATGGACCCACACCGGTCTCTATCTGTTCGACATCTATGATGGCAGTGCTCCCGAAAAGAGGAAGCCTGGAATCGTAGAGCGGGGGCAGATGGTGGTGGAATCCGCCATCTCCGGTCAGCGGCAGTACTATGCCGGGCATGGTGACCGCGCACTGCTGAGAGGGGATGGAGTGCACTATCTGCACGGCAATGCCATCTGGTCGGCAACCTGGGGCGATCCGGGTTCCCTGGTGGGGCCGCAGTAGCTCCGGGACGGTAGCGGAGCGTCTTCCGAGGGATCTTTCCCCGTTCGGGACAGGTGGTTTGCAGATACAAACCGGGTTCGAATGCTGCTTCTCCATCATGACCCGGCGCGTTTCAGGGTGAGTCCGGGCAGCCGAGCCGTAGCAAAGGCTGTTTCCAGGGAGCCGCATAGCAGGCCCGGATTTGCGCGATCGATCGAAACTCCGTAAAATCACCCCTCCACATGGTTGGCGGGTCCGGAGAGTGGCTCGCCGGCTTGGTTTTTAACCTCCTTGCCTTACCATCGACAGTGGAAGGCTGCATAGTCCACAAGGGGTCTCTATATATGCGCCACTATGAAATAGTATTCATGGTCCACCCGGACCAGAGTGAGCAGGTTCCTGCGATGATTGAGCGCTATCGCTCCATCATCGAGGGTGACAATGGCACTATTCACCGCCTGGAGAACTGGGGCCGCCGCCAGCTCGCCTATCCCATCAACAAGATACACAAGGCACACTACGTGCTGATGAACATCGAATGTACGGCCGCTGCGCTGGAGGAGCTGGAGAGTGCATTCCGCTTCAACGATGCCGTTATCCGTAACCTGATTCTTTCCCGCAAGGAGGCGATTACCGAAGAGTCTCCCATGGCCCAGGCCAAGGAGAAGGAAGAGCGGGCGGGTCGGGCGGAATCCCGCAAGCCGGAACAACCGGCCAAGCCGGCGGTCGAGGAAACAAAGTCTGCCGAGACCGCTGCCAGCGGGGAGTAGGCGCTGGACAACCACCTGGTGTTAGCGGGCGTGGTGCGCGACAGGCCGCAGACCCGTCACACCCCGGCAGGGATCCCCATCACCTCTTTCTGCCTGCAGCACCGATCCGTTCAAAAGGAGGCAGGGCATTCGCGTGAAGCGGTGTGCCTTCTCCAGGTAGTGGTTTCCGGTGAAGAGATGCAGGAGAAGGTGCAAGGGCTGGAACAGGGGAGCAGCGTTCGCATCAGTGGTTTCATCAGCCGAGCAAACAATCGCCAGGGTGAGTACCGTCTGGTGCTGCATGGGCAGCATATTGAAACAGTTTGATCGAGGAGTTTGTCAATGAGTCGCTATTTTCGTCGCAAGAGGTATTGCCGTTTTACCGCAGAGGGTGTCAAGGAGATCGATTACAAGGACATTGCCACCCTCAAGAACTACATCAGTGAGACCGGCAAGATCGTGCCAAGCCGCATTACCGGGACCAAGGCGCGTTATCAGCGCCAGCTGGCCACCGCCATCAAGCGGGCTCGTTATCTGGCGCTGTTGCCATACTGCGATCACCACTGAGGGGCAGCCTGGCAGGAGCCATCCCACAAGCTCCGCACGCAGGCACTGGCGTCTGCCTCAGATGAGTTCTCTGGTATCCTGGATCATGCGCAACCGTACCTCCGCGGTGCTGGCTGCGCTTACTACAGCGTTACTCTCCCTGCTGCTGCCACCGCTGAGTTACCTCAGCGGTGCAGTGGTTGGGCTGGTAACGTTGCGCCACGGGAGCCGGGAGGGCATCACTGTCCTCGGCCTTGCTGGCCTGGCAATCGCCATGCCGGCATTGCTGTCTGGCAGCTCCGGGCTGGCGATCATCTTTGGTACGGTGGTGTGGATGCCTGTCTGGGTGCTGGCAGTAGTACTGCGTCAAACGGTTTCGCTCTCCACAGTGTTGCTGGTGGCTGCTCTGTTCGGGGTGCTGTGTGTGGCGATCGTTCATGGGGTCCTGACTGATCCGGTGGAGTGGTGGCGAAACAAACTGGAGCTGCTGCGACCCTTGCTGACGGAGGCTGGTTGGCAGCAGCAGGTCGTCGATGCCAATCTCGCCGGCGCCGCTGGTGCTATGACGGCGATGCTTGCCGGGGCGGTGATGATGACCCCATTGATCAGCCTCTTCATCGCTCGCTGGTGGCAGGCTATTCTCTACAATCCGGGAGGATGGCGCCAGGAGTTTCATCAGTTGCACCTGCCGGGCTGGCTGGTGTGGGTGGTTTTTGCCATTGTGGCGTCGGCGTGGTTTGCGACAGGCAGGATACAGCAGTTCGGGGCCGATCTGCTGGTAGTGGTGGTGCTGCT
>JALSRO010000259.1 GCA_026984715.1 Chromatiales bacterium
TTCTGGCCCGGGATCACGGCGAAAGCGAACAGTTCCGTGTGGAGCAGTTCGGAGGCGGAGAGTGCGCGGGGGCGGATCAGGGTGTGGTTGCCGCCAACTTTGCGGAGGCCGCCCACGAACGCAACTACCGTATCGCCTTTGTGATGCAACGCAACCATGAAGAGGCCATGGAGTGTGCGGAGCAGATGTTGCGCCTGCTGGGCAGATCCCTCCTGTTTCTGACCGATCAGCCCGAGGCCGATCAGCTGGAGGAGATTGCCGCACAGCTGGAGGGCCAGGCCGAAACTTCGAAGCTGGGGGAAGAGCTGGGGCAGTTCATCGCCACCCTGGGCAAGCTGAAGCAGGGTCCATTCGATGAGTCCACCTTCGGCGAGCTGACACGACAGATAGACAACTGGATGGCGGAAACGGCCACTCTCTGCCAATCTCTCGATCCGCAGCTGGATCTCACCCCGGCCTTGCCGGCAGAGATGGGAGAGAAGTGATTTCATCCCTGCCGGAGTAACCGCATCCAGCCCATGGTACTCTTGTTATCTCCCCAGGATGCCATATATCAACAAGATGGCCATACAGTTGGTAACCATGGCACGGGAGAGACTACAATCCAGATATGCCGAGGTCGACCATGCGGCGGTAGTCAGAGCAGAAAGGGGTGAATAGGATGGCAGACCATATACCCGGGCCCCCGGCCGAAACGGAGTCCGCAGGAAAGAGAAGGTTCTTCAAGCAGCACATCGTCGATGAAATCACCCTGTTCATCCTGCTTGCGTGCTCGTTTACCGGTGTTGCGATAACCAATATCTCGCCCATCAGGAGCCATCTGTACTGGATGGTCATGGTGCCCGTATTCTTCCTTGCCAGCCTGGTCACCGAATGGCCGCACGTTCGCGCCGGCAGGTATCCCTGGAAAACGGTGCTCTGGAATCACATTCTGCAGTGGCTGGCGCTGCTGGCTGCAGTGGAGATGGTATTCGTCATCCATCAAACGGGGCGCTTGAACAACGAAACCACCGGCCTGATGCTGCTGCTGGTGTTCTCACTGTCGACCTTCGTAGCAGGAATCCGCATGGGGTGGCTGTTCCGGCTCGCCGGTATCTTTCTGGCGGCCAGCCTGCTGGTACTGGTCTACATCGAGCGCTACCTCTGGGTACTGATCACCGTAGCCATTCTGGTGATGCTCCTCTATCACTACCTTTTGCGAAAATTCGAACAGGGGCGCGGCCGTCCGGCTGACCCCGACCATCTGGAACCGACCAGCCAGTAACCCGGTAACGATATATAATCGCGTTCGGCCACGGCCTGTCACTGAATATCATGGACTCAAGTGCTTCATTCAGGCAGACACCGGCGGACCTGCCTTCCAGCGCGCTGGACAGGGATCTCCGGGTGTCGTGAGTGCAGAGATGTAGTGGAGCAATTTGGACGAGGGAGCAACCCTTGTCTGCGCCTTGCTCCGACGCCTGCCTGAACCCCTTGGGAGCCGCCGGTTTCACTGCAGAGCAGGGTATATTAAACTATCCCGCGAATCTTCCTTCACCCTTCACCAGATAACGTGACGGTGAAAAGAGTCGCCATACTGAACCAATTCCCTGCAACAGGAGCCTGGCTTGAACATAACACTTTCCCATCGCGTCGCGGCAATCAAACCCTCTGCAACCCTGGCCGTCACCACTCGGGCCAGGGAGCTGAAAGCAGCGGGCAAGGATATTATCGGCCTGGGAGCAGGTGAACCCGATTTCGACACCCCGCAGCATATCAAGGAGGCCGCCATCCAGGCCATTCGTGATGGTTTCACCAAATACACCGCGGTGGACGGCATTCCCACCCTGAAACAGGCCATCATCGACAAATTCAGGAAGGACAACGGCCTGGAGTACGCTCCCGCACAAATCCTGGTCTCCTGCGGGGGCAAACAGAGCTTCTACAATCTGGCGCAGGCGCTGCTCAATCCGGGAGACGAAGTCATCATCCCCTCTCCCTACTGGGTATCCTATCCCGATATGGTGCTGCTGGCAGAAGCCAGACCGGTATTCATCGAAACGGGGATCACCCAGGGATTCAAGATCACGCCCGAACAGCTGCAGGCCGCCATCACGCCACGCACCCGTCTCCTGGTGCTCAACAGTCCGTCCAATCCCACCGGGGTGACCTATACCCGAAAGGAGCTCTCCGCGCTGGGGGAGGTTCTGGCTCGGCATCCGGAGATCCTCATTGCCAGTGACGACATGTATGAGCACATAGTGTGGGGCGGGGAGGCGTTCTGCAACATCGTTACCGCCTGCCCGGAGCTCTATCCCCGCACCATCGTGCTCAATGGGGTATCCAAGGCGTACGCCATGACCGGCTGGCGAATCGGTTACGCCGGCGGCCCGCTCCCCCTGATCGCAGCGATGAAGAAGATCCAGTCACAGAGCACCTCCAACCCTGCATCCATTTCGCAGGTGGCGGCCCAGGCCGCACTCGAAGGTGACCGAAGCTGCATCTCCACCATGGTGGATGCGTTCAAGAAGCGCCATGACTATATCGTGGCGGCCCTTGACCGTCTGGATGGTTTCCACTGCCTCCCCTCCCAAGGGGCTTTTTACGCCTTTCCCCATGTCCAGGAGGCAATAGATGCGCTGCCCGCGGTGAACGACGATACAGAGTTCGCCGAGTACCTGCTGGAACAGGCCGGAGTCGCCGTAGTGCCAGGCTCCGCGTTCGGGGCCCCAGGTTATAT
>JALSRO010000260.1 GCA_026984715.1 Chromatiales bacterium
CCATTGAAAATGGCGGCACATCCCTGTGCCGCAAACAGGCTGCCGAAAAACAACGTTTTTCAACAACCTGCAAAAAATGCACTTTTTCCGCGATAGCAGCGTCAGCTCCTCCGTACTCTCGCGAAAAAATTACTATTTTTAGAGGCGCCTTCCACACCCCACCCCAACAACAGACCGGAGGGAGAAAATGACAACACAATTCCTGGAAATGCCGGACGAAAAGGGATATTTCGGAGAGTACGGTGGCCAGATTGTTCCACCTGAGCTGAAGGCCATCATGGACAACATCAATGACGCCTATGAAGAGGTGAGAAAAACCGAGGCTTTTCAGAGTGAGCTGCGGGAGCTGTACACCGACTATGTGGGTCGGCCCAGCCCCCTGTTCCATGCCCGAAGGCTGAGTGACCGGCAGGGGGGCGCGCAGATTTTCCTGAAACGGGAGGACCTCAACCATACCGGCGCGCACAAGATCAACCACTGCCTCGGCGAGGCGCTGCTGGCCAAACATATGGGGAAGAAGAAGGTGCTGGCGGAGACCGGAGCGGGACAGCATGGCGTCGCGTTGGCAACCGCCTGCGCGCTGGTGGGGATCGATTGCGAAATCCACATGGGTGAGATCGATATCCGGAAAGAGCACCCGAATGTCACCAGGATGAAGATACTGGGCTGCACGCTGGTGCCGGTATCACGCGGAACGAGGACACTCAAAGATGCGGTGGACAGCGCGTTTGAGGAGTATCTGAAAGATCCGGTCAATTTTTTCTATGCAATTGGTTCGGTTGTGGGTCCACACCCGTTTCCCGGAATGGTGCGTGATTTCCAGAGCATCGTTGGCAAGGAGGCCCGCGCGCAGTTTCTGGAGAAGAGAGGCCGGCTGCCGGAGGTGGTCACGGCCTGTGTCGGCGGCGGCTCCAATGCCATCGGCATCTTTACCGAGTTTCTGACCGATGAAAAGGTTCGTCTGGTGGGAGTGGAACCGGCAGGCAAGGGACTGGATACCCCGGAGCATGCCGCAACAATGACCAAAGGGGTAAAGGGGGCCATCCACGGCTTCGAGTGCTACAACCTGCAGGATCAGGAGGGGAATCCGTTACCGGTCTACTCCATCGCCTCCGGCCTGGACTACCCCGGCGTCGGGCCGCAGCACTGCTACCTGAAAGATATCGGACGGGTTCAATACGAGACTGTGGACGACAAGCAGTGTGTCGACGCCTTCATGGTGCTCTCCCGTACCGAGGGGATCATTCCGGCACTGGAGAGTGCCCACGCCATAGCCTGGGCGATGAAAGCAGCGGGAGAGATGTCTGCAGAGGAGAGTATTCTGATCAATCTGTCAGGACGCGGCGACAAGGATGTGGATTTCGTTGCGGACTACCTGTCGCTGTAGCCGGCTTCGTCAAGTTTAAAGCTGTCCCGCACCTCTATCCGGCTGACGAAAGAGAGAGGTGCGGGATACAGCCGGTCAACGGCGCCCGAGATAGTAGTTAATCAATCCGTTGGTGGAGGAGTCATATCGCTCCACCGGGCCCTCTCCTTCCAGATCGGGCAGGATCTGTCCTGCCACCTGCTTGCCGAACTCCACGCCCCACTGGTCGAACGAATCAATACGCCAGATGATGCCCTGCACGAAGATCTTGTGTTCATACAGCGCAATCAGGGCGCCCAGGGTGCGTGGGTTGAGTTTGGGGATTATCAGCGTATTGCTGGGGCGGTTACCCGGCAGGACCTTGTGGGGAACCAGCGCCTCCAGCTCCGCCCCGCTCATGCCCGCGGCTTCCAGTTCGGCACGCACTTCGTCAGCATCCTTGCCCCACATAAGGGCGCGGGTCTGGCCGAAGAAGTTGGAGAGCAGGATGCGGTGGTGGTCGCCCAGAGCGTAGTAGCTCTCCATGGGGGCGATAAAATCCGCCGGAACCAGCTTGGTACCCTGATGGAGCAGCTGAAAGTAGGCGTGTTGTCCGTTGGTACCCGGCTCTCCCCAGATGATGGGGCCGGTGGAGTAATCAACCGGTTCTCCATCACGCTGAACACGCTTGCCGTTGCTCTCCATCTCCGCCTGCTGCAGATAGGCGGTGAGGCGATGCAGATACTGATCGTAGGGCAGAATGGCCTGGCTTTGTGCGCCAAAAAAGTTGTTGTACCAGATCCCCAGCAGCGCCATGGTAACCGGCAGATTCTGCTCCAGGGGGGCGGTGCGGAAGTGTTCATCCATGCCGTGAGCGCCAGCCAGCAGCTGTTCGAACTGCTCCATGCCGAGATAGAGGGCGATGGGCAGACCAATGGCGGACCACAGGGAGTAACGCCCCCCTACCCAGTCCCAGAAACCAAATACATTTTCCGCCAGAATGCCAAACTCCTGCGCCGCCTTGACGTTGGCGCTCACGGAGACAAAGTGGTGAGCGATAGCGGCCTCCTGTTTGGCGCTGGCAAGGAACCACTGACGGCTGCTCAGGGCATTGGTCAGCGTCTCCTGGGTGGAGAAGGATTTGGATGAAACGATAAACAGGGTGGTCTCCGGATCAACCCGGTTGAGGATCTCCTGCACATGACTGCCGTCGATGTTGGACATGAAGTGCATGGTGAGACCACTGTCGCGGCCATAGGGTTTGAGTGCTTCGGTGACCATCACCGGCCCCAGATCGGAACCGCCGATACCGATATTGACAACATCGGTGATCTTCTTGCCGGTGTAGCCCTTCCACTCACCGCTACGGACCC
>JALSRO010000261.1 GCA_026984715.1 Chromatiales bacterium
CAGTCCGCCGGGACCACCCAGCCCACCCGAACAGCACAACCTGCGTTTCATGTTCACCCTCTCCAGCAGCTTCGCCTGTCCGGTGGGGCTGTCCGATCACTTCTCCGGGCCGGATATGCTCTACGCGGCCACGGCGATGGGGGTGCCGCTACTTGAGAAAGGGGTCTGTCCCGACCACATGGGAAACGAACAGGATGGCAGCCATGCACTGCCGATTTCCCGGGTAGCGGAGACCCTGTCACATATTGAAACCATCCACAAGGCACTGGGAGACGGGCAGAGAAAACTCCCCCGAAGCCGCGAGAAATACCGCTCCAGAACGGGACTGATCAGCAAGAGAACCCTCCAGGCCGGTGATGAGATAACCCTCGACACGGTACGCTTCGCTTTTCCGGCAAAGGGAATCGGCACCGAGTACTGGAGTGAAGTAAAAAACTGGCGCGTACGCACCACCATACCGGAAGGGCAGGTCATCGATTGGTGTGATGTTGAACCAGTGGCTCCCTAACCCTCCGGCTCACGGCACCCTGTCTCCCCATAATACGATCTGGCAGCCGCTGGGGGAGGATCGCGCTGTTCTACTGCGCCAATGGAGCAGGCTCGATGGTGAGGTGCTACAGATGGGGGGCCGCAACCGTTTCCCAAGCGGATATTTTCTCGTCCGGGATGGGGAAAAAAACTACTTCATGAAAATAACCGCTTCCCGGCATGCTCCGCGAATACGGGATGCGGATCGAATGGCTGCTTTTGTCAAAGAGCATGGGGTAGGGGTCAGCTGTCTGCTCCCCGGTTTTCCCCGTCTGGCCGACGACCGACACACACTGTTCGCATACCCCTATGTCGACGGCGGTTTCAGCTACGGTGAACCACGGCAACTGGCCTCGCTGGGCCGGGCGCTGGCACAACTGCATCGAGCATTGCGCCGATGCCCCTGGCGACAACGGGTACGCCGTCACGGCATGGCCCGTCATCGAATGCTGCTGAACCGTCTGCAACTGATCCAGCGGGGTCACCACGGCAACATCCCGGCCGCTGCCCTCTCCCTCCTCGAGCGGGTAAGCGGCGATCGGATGGAGATCCTGTATCCCAACGCCCAGGTAATCCACGGCGATCTGAACGCAGGGAACATCCTGTTTTCCCATCGTAATGGACATCCTGTCTTTCTGGACTTCGAGGACAGCCTGACCGCCTGGTTCTCACCCCTTACCGATCTTGCCTATCTGCTCGAACGGTTTGCGTTGACCGGTTCTTCCGCACTGCCCGCAACGGAACTGATATTGCGGAACTACTACCGTGGCGGGGGAGTACGTTTCGAATCTGTCGACCAGCTGAACTGGATATTGCAAGCGCTGGCCATTCGCGCCTTGCTGCTGCTGGCAGAGAAAACCGGCCGACAGAATGAAGCTCCACCCGCAACCGGGGAGTGGGAGAAATTTATCACCCTCTACCACGCCGCGACACGGCAGGACGGACAGATGGCCGCTCTCATCGACCGGCTGCGCCGCACATGAAATCCGGACCGCCCGAGGTTCTTCTCTCTGCCCGTGATCCCGCCACGGCGCATGCCGTTTGCGTCCTGCTGCAGCATGCACAAACCGACGCCAGACTGCGGTTCTCCGTTCTCGCCCAGTCTCCCGCCCTGGAGATCCTGCAGCGAGCGGAGCTGGCCGTCAGGCTGATCCCTTTCCCCTCCCGGGCCGATACGGACCAACTTGTGACAGCGGCCCGAACGGTTCTCGAACAACTCGGGCCGGAGATGATTCTGAGCGGCGTTTCCGGCCCGGACTGCGGTGTCGACGAGGCACTGCTGGCCGCAGGCTGTGAGCGGGGTATACCCTGCTACGCCTTGCAAAGCTTTTGGGGTGATGTGAACGATACACTGGGCAGTGTGGCAGAAACCTTTTTTGTGCTGGACCAGCAGGCTGCCCGACTGACCCGCCAACGCCACCCGGTCAGAACGGTTCCTGTCGGTTCTCTCAAGCATGCCAACTACGCGGCGTTTGATATCGCTGGTATCCGGCAACGGCAACGGGCAAAACTGGAACTCAAGCCGGAACAGCCGCTGATCGGTTTCTTTGGCCAGCCACTGGGGCAGCTGCCCGGATATCTGGAAACCCTGCAGCACCTCGCCCCAAGCTTGGCAGCCATTCCTTGCTCCGCCAGGGTCCTTTATCGCCCCCATCCCAAGGAAACCATAACGGAGCGCGACAGAAGTTTGACGATACTGCGGCAATCCGGCCTGAAGGTGCTGCTGGATTCCGAGGCCCGGGTGGAACACACCCTGTGCGCCTGTGATCTGGTGACAAGCGCTTTTTCCAGTTGTGGTCTCGATGCACTCTATCTTAATGCCCTGTCACCACACCCCCTCAACAGCGTGCTCTATCTACTGTTCAACCCGGAACTGCGCAGCTGGTATCAGCACTATACCCGGCTGGAAGAGCTCCCTCCGGTAACTGCGGGAATGGCCCTTTCATGCACCAAACCGGATGAGCTGGCATCAACCTTGCAACATGCGTTGCAACCAGAAACCCGGCAGCAGTGCTGGGAACAAAGCCGCCAACTGTCACCACCACAACAAGCGGCACAGAAAATTATTGAGACGCTGATGGCCGATTACAGCGCGTGTAAAAGGTAACACCGATGCCGAATGACTGGAACCGCATAACCCTGACCCCGGAAACCACCATCCGGGAGACACTGCTCAATCTGGATCAAAA
>JALSRO010000262.1 GCA_026984715.1 Chromatiales bacterium
CCCCGCCAGGCTGCAAGGAGTGACGATTATGACTGTTCGATCCGTTTTTTTTGCTGCTGTTGCTGGGCTCTCCTGTCTGCTTGTCGTTGCGTGCGGCGGTACTGGCAGCGACCATGACAACCTGCGACCTCTGGTGGATGCAGGTGTCGACCAGGCCGTTACCAGCGGTGACAGGGTGGTGCTGGATGGCAGTGGCAGTCGGGACGGTGATGGAGAGATCGTTCGTTTCGTCTGGGAGCGTGTCGAGGGTCCGGATGTTACTCTGACGGATGCAAACAGGCAAAAGGCGGGGTTCACTGCGCCAACGGTTTCGGCAGAGACCCCAATGGTTTTCCGGCTGACGGTAACCGACGACGATGGTGCAACTGCCAGTGACGAACTCCGTATCATTGTGAAGCCGGTGGCCACGGCGGCTACCGGTATGGATGAGCGTCCCGCCAATCCCGGCTGTGTGGCGCCAGAACGGCCCACCAGTGGCGGTACGGCGGAGATCGAGCTGCGGCGGGCGTTCTCCCCCCTGGAGTTTGAACAGCCTGTGGCGTTGTTGCAGGCGCCGGGAAATCACAGCAGGTGGTATGTGGTAGAGCGAGGGGGCTATGTACGCACCTTCACCGGAGGGCAGACGGCTGCATCCGTGTTTGCCGACCTCACCGATAAGGTGTTGGCACCTTCACCATCCTGGTCGGAGCAGGGCTTGCTGGGAATGGCGTTTCATCCCGATTTTGCATCCAACCACTACCTGTATCTCTCCTATACCCGAGCCGACGGGGCATCGGTCATCTCCCGTTTCAGCAGCAATAGTGACGGGACCAAGGTGGTTCCCGCCAGTGAGCAGGTAATCCTCACGGTTGCCCAACCCAACGAAAACCACAACGGTGGCGGTATTGCATTTGGTCCTGATGGTTTCCTCTACATCGGTTTGGGTGACGGCGGGGGGGCTGGTGATGCAGATGACAATGCGCAGAACACCGGCAACCTGCTGGGGGCGATGTTGCGTATCGACGTGAACAAGAGCGCAAACGGAAAGCCCTATGCGATCCCCGCAGACAACCCCTTTGCCGCCAGTGCTGGCTGCAGCAGCGGGGATGGCTGTCCGGAGATCTGGGCGTGGGGTCTGCGCAATCCCTGGCGCTGGAGTTTCGATACCCAGACCGGCAAGCTGTGGGCCGGTGATGTGGGGCAGGACAAGTGGGAAGAGGTGGATATCGTCGAGGGGGGGAAGAATTACGGCTGGCGCTGTTATGAGGGCAGCCACCCCTTCAATACCACTGGCTGTGGAGACAGCGGAAATTATGTCCCGCCGGTGGTGGAGTATGGTCACAACAGCAGTGGTGGTTTTTCCATTACCGGTGGCTACGTCTATCGCGGCAGTGCCATTCCCGCACTGAACGGCACCTATCTCTATGGGGACTTCGGCAGCGGCACCATCTGGGGTCTATCGGTCGAGCCTGGAAGTTCTCCGCAGGAGCTGCTGAGTACCAGCCACAGCATCTCCTCTTTCGCGCAGGGAAACGATGGCGAGCTGTACCTGATGGACTACAGTGACGGCAAGCTCTGGCAGATCGTCGCCAAGGGGGGCGCTGTCACGGGCGGGAGTTTTCCGCAAAAACTCTCCCAAACTGGCTGTTTCAAGGCGGACGATCCCACCCAGCCGGAGGCGGGTCTGATTCCCTACGGAGTCAACTCGCTGTTGTGGTCGGATGGTGCCGAAAAATACCGCTGGTTTGCCATTCCCGACGGCACGACCATCCAGATCGACAGTGATGGGAACAACTGGATCTTCCCGAAAGGCAGTGTACTGATCAAGGAGTTCCGTCTGGGTGGCAAGCGGGTGGAGACCCGCCTGCTGATCCGTCACGCCGATGGGGAGTGGGCTGGTTACAGCTACCAGTGGGATGATCGGGAGCGTGACGCTACCCTGCTCACCGGAGCAGCGAGCAGGAGGGTAAACGGTCAGGTATGGGACTACCCCAGCCGCCGCCAGTGCATGTTCTGCCATACCAGGGCGGCTGGCTATGTCTTAGGGCCGGAAACCCTGCAGATGAATGGTCTGTTCACCTACCCCGATGGACGTACCGCAAACCAGATGGCCACCTATGATCATATTGGCCTGTTTACCTCCCCGCTGTCTTCCGATCCGGAGAGTCTGGTCGCGCTGGTGGACTATCGCAATCCGGCTGCTCCTCTGGTCGATCGTGCGCGTGCCTATCTGCATGCCAACTGCAGTAGCTGCCACCGCCCCGGTGAGACCGGTCTGGCCGACTTCCGCTACGGGGTTTCGTTTGCGCAGATGGGAGTGTGTGATGCCGATCCGCAGCGTGGCGATATGGGGATTGTGGACGCTCCCCGTTTGCTGGCGCCGGGTGAGCCGTCACGCTCGGTCATCATGGCACGGATGGAGAGCCGTGGTGCGGGCCGGATGCCGATGCTCGGTACCCGGATCGTGGATCAGACAGGCGTGACCCTGATCAGGCAGTGGATCAGCTCTCTGGCGGGGTGCAGCTGATGGAGGGCTGGCGGCCCTTCAGAACTCATGAATCAGACGACAGGCGGTAAACAGCAGCAGGGCGCGAACCGGACGTTCCGGCCAAAGTTTCTGAACACCGTTCCGATAAAGCGAGAGCTGGTGAGCATAGCTCTCTGCGAGCTGCGCAACCGTATCGGCTGATGCGCTCTGGTGTGTCTTGTAGTCGACGATGATGACAGACTCCGG
>JALSRO010000263.1 GCA_026984715.1 Chromatiales bacterium
TAGCACTCCTGCCTTGTAGGCAGCATCGCAGGCGGCCTGCAGGGCCTCGGAGTGCGCGCCTTGAATGCTGATATTGGCGATGTCCATGTCGTGCTCTACGCTCCACTGCAGAGCTGCTATCAGGTGGCTGGTCAGGCCGCTGCCATAGCTGTTCAACACCTTGAGGGCATAGAGGGATGCCTCGGGGGCGACGCCGACGACACCGGTGCCGTTTCTTTCTGCGGCGATGATTCCGGCCACGTTGGTTCCGTGGCTGTTGATACTGTCATCGAGGGGGGAGTCGTTGTGGGCGACGAAGTTGTAACCACCGCGGTAGTTGTCGTCCAGATCTTCATGGTGGTAGTCGATACCAGTATCGATCACGGCGATCTTCACCCCCTTTCCGGTTATCCCTCGCCGATGTGCCTCCCTCGCCCCGATATGCAGTATGCCCCAAGCGCGGAGGTATTCATCCTCGCTGGCGCTCTCCATCTCTGCTTCGGTGAGGGGGAGCTCCGCTTCGGGTTCGATTGCAATGACCTCGCTGTTCTGCTCCACGAACGCTACCAGCGGGTGGTTATGGAGCTCCCCCATAGAGGAGTCGGGAAGGAGTGCAACGACAGCGGGTATCAGATCGTACTCCTGCTCGATGGTGCCCCCCAGGGCATCGATCATTTCTCTTTCGGATACACCGGGTTTTGAGTGAAAGCCGACAATGACCTCCTGCAGGGCTGCCGCCGGAAGGGTCGTGGTAATCAGAATGGAGAAGAGAATGGTTGGCAGAAGTCGGCTGCGGTTGTATTGAGACATCCGGGTTTCTCCCTATCTGGTCAGCCATGCGGGCCCCCAACGATGGGCGTGCTGGGATACCGATGGCCGGTAGTCTCTCCGAGATGGTCTGTTCCGCGAGGCGGAATTCGGCATCGTCGGCTCTGAGTGGAAGATTGACGAAGAAAGTGCTTTCCAACCAGCATGTCGGACGAAGTCAGGGGCTGTTCCGGCATTCTCGTAACAGCGGGGAGAGGGCAATCCATGCATGAACCGTCGGCAGCCTGCGGGCCGGTACGCCACGGCCTGTCATCGAACATCCTGGGGCCAGGAGCTTCAGGCAGACACGGGACCTGTGTTCCAGTACGCTGGACAGGATGTCCGAATGTCGTGGGTACAGGGATGCACTGGAGCGACCTCGACTGGGGAAGGACCCTTGCCTGCGTACTGCGCCTTGTTCCGGCGCCTGCCTGAAGCCCTGAATGCGACATATATTGTTGCCGGTCAACAATATCTTCAAAATCCTGTCGATATGGTGTTCGGGGATTGTTGTGCACTGTCCTTATCGCCTGGACCAGCTCCAGGAGGACCACCAGCTCCAGATGGTCCACCATTTTGGGTGGCCGGAGCCATCGGAGTCGATGCAACCAGAGGCGGCGACGGTGCTGCCGAAGACTCCATCCACCCTGATGTTTCCCTCGACGTTACTGCCACAGTCGGCCTCGATGTGGCTGTCGCTCCAGGACTCTACCCGACATCTCTTCAGCGTCGCGGTATCGGAAACGGCGGTTCCCGATCCCTCGGCGTTCAGATAACCGCTGAACCCGCTACCGTCAACGGTTATCTTGCCGGAGCTGCAGCTGATATTGTCGATTCTTACATCGGGGCGGATCACCAGGTTGGCAATGGGGCTTCTTACCGAGCCTTTTAGCAGATAGACATCGTAACTCCCTGGTGCCAGTGAATCCGGAAGGGTGACTTCCAGATTGGTCGGGGTGATCGAATCGGCCTCGAACTCATGGGATACACCCTTTCTGTCGGTAAGCACCACGCTGGCGACCAGCTCGATCGGGCCGTCATCGCTTTCAATAGTGCTGATAAATCCCGAGCCGGTGAAGGTGAGAACTCTGGAGGCGGTTGCCGCACTCCACATTCCGCTGCCGCCTCGCATTCCTCGTCCCCGCATCCCCATGCGTCTGAAGGTGGGAACGACATTGCTGCCGGAAGTGGGGCCTTCTCCGGTCTGGAGAATCGCCTCTACGCCCGCCCCCTCGAAGTTTCCATGGCATCCCCGGCAGTTGGCCGGGCTACCTATATGGCCCCAAAAGGGCTCCTCCCCCCCTGGAGTAATACCATCTCCATCGCGATCGAACTCGATATTGTGCAGCGAGCTTACGCCGTGGCACTTTTCACAGCCGCGGATGGTGTGGTCCGGGGGTGTGAAGTCATGACAGAGATCGCACCCATGCACTGAGCCACTGTTTGGCTGGCCGACTCCTGTTCCATGGTGGGTCTGGTAGTTGGTCGGAACTACCCGGCCGGTAACCTGATCGGTTCCCGAGAAGTGGCAGTGCGAGCAGTTCCCTTTGCGCCGGCCATTGTATGTGGCGACAGGAGGATCATACTGGCGGGATGGACTGCTTGTGTCGTAGTTGTCACCCGGCCAGGGAGTGATAAATGAGATCTCGTAGTCAGGGATATAGTGATCATCCTTGGGAAAGTTGATCAGGCTTCCATGGCAAAGGGGGCACTGCGCCTGCTGGGCCTTCTGCGTCAGGTGATGAACCGAGGCGATGCCAGGCGTTTGCCGGTGGCAGTTGAGACAGTCGCGAAACTCCGGAGAGGCGGGATCCTGGGCGAACTTGAAATAGCCACCCAAGGGACGGCCGGGATCGGTTACCCAGTCCACCAGGTGACAGGTGATGCATTTGTGTGTTCCATCCGGTGATTTTTCCGGAA
>JALSRO010000264.1 GCA_026984715.1 Chromatiales bacterium
ATGATTTTCAAAGGCAGGCCGCAGCTGAATCCGATATATATCGTTGCTGGGTTGATACAAACGAAAAAGGCCCCGTCGCCAGCGAACGGGGCCTCTGTTTCGGAGTGAAGGTCTGCTCTTCGTACTACTCCGTGACCACACTCACGAATCTACGCCCCCGGGGACCCTTGACATCGAACCGAACCTTACCCGCGGCCAGGGCGAAAAGGGTGTGGTCCCTGCCCACACCGACGTTGGCGCCGGGATGGAAATGGGTCCCTCGCTGACGCACCAGGATATTACCCGCCTCTACAGCCTGCCCCCCGAAACGCTTCACACCGAGGCGCTTGGATTCCGAATCACGACCATTGCGGGAGCTGCCCGCAGCCTTCTTGTGTGCCATCTCTAGTGAACCTCTCGAATCTGTCTGTCAGCCAGCAGTGATGCCGGTAATCTTCACCTGGGTATAGTGCTGACGGTGCCCCATCTGTTTACGGTGATGCTTGCGGCGGCGAAACTTGACGATCTTGACCTTTTTGTGACGACCGACAGCTACCACCGTACCACTGACCTTGCCACCATCGACATAGGGGGCACCGACCTTCACGTCATCCCCATCGGCGATCATCAGTACCTTGTCGAACTCGACATCGACACCCTCCTCCAGGCCCAGTTTCTCGACCTTCAGGGTGGTACCTTCGCTGACCTTGTACTGCTTGCCGCCGGTCTGAATTACAGCATACATAGTTACCGTCTCCAAAAAATCCTACCGCAAAGCAGGATAGACATTCAGTTACCCGAAACTGCGAGATTCTATCTGTTATCTCTCAGATAGTCAAACCGGATCGTCTGACGCAGACCGGAACCCGGGCACCGCAGATGCGTATTCTCCGTCTCCCTTCACCCGCTTCTGAAGTGAGCGGTTGATGACACGGGAGGCCGCAACAAAGCCGAAGGTGGCGGTGACGAACGACGCCGAACCATACCCCAGCCGGCAGTCGAGAGAGACTCCGTGCACCCCCGGCTTTGCATGAGTGACCCGACCGTCCGCCCTGGGATAGAGCTTCTGTTGCGAGGAGAAGACACACTCGACACCAAAGCGCCTTTTCCGGTTACGCGTATATCCGAAATCGGTCCGCAACCGGGCGCGAACCTTCGCCGCCAAGGGGTCGTTATAGGTGCGGCTCAGATCGCCCACCTTGATCATCGAAGGATCGGTAGTCCCGCCAGCTCCGCCGGTGGTAACAACCGGTATCTTGTTCCGCTTGCAGAAATAGATGATCTCGGCCTTGTGCTTGATGCTGTCGATTGCATCGATCACATAATCGTAACCATGTTCGACCGCCAGATAGCGCGCCACTGTTCGCGTGGTGACGAAATCCTCGATAACATGACAACGACAGTGTGGATTGATGGCCGCCACCCGCTGCGCCATCACCTCCAGCTTTTTCTGACCAATGGTTACACTCGACGCATGTAACTGCCGATTGATATTGCTGATACAGATCTCGTCGAAATCGATCAGGGTCAGGCGCCCTACGCCGCTGCGCGCCAGCGCCTCCACCGCCCAGGAACCCACTCCCCCCAATCCGATGACGCAGACATGCAACCTGCTCAGGTGGCGAAACGCCTCATCGCCATAGAGTCTCCGAATCCCCCCAAAACGGCGCTGGTAATCCCCCTCCGACATACGCCCTACCGAATCTCCACTGGGGTACCGATACGCAGATCGAGCAGTTCGGCAGCACTCCCCCGGTTAACCGCAATCTCCACTAGCCCATTGGAATTTTCATACCAGAACGGTTCACCAACTGCGACGGACGAAAAGGTACGCCCCCGGCCAAGCGCACGCCCTTCAACGACTACCAGATTTCGCTCCCCGAGCCTGGACGCCCGCATGCCCGTGATGGCATTCCCGAAGTGATCGACATAGACCACCTCCGGCAGATCTTCCGGCCATCCGGGAACAATCCGCTGTTGCGTCGAAACCGTCCTGCCCGGAGGCTCCCCCCCCGTGGCTATGGTGGCTGCGATGGGGGCGAACAGATCGCGTCCATGGAAGCTGTTGGAGAGCTCGGACGGCAGCCAATCGATATCCCACCAGCTGGCACTGCGCGCCCGCTGTACTACCATGTTGAACAGCCCGTTGTCGGGACCGACATACCAGCGCCCCTGCGCGCGCACAACCGCCGCCCGCCGCTGTTCACTTCCCACGCCAGGATCCACCACTGCCAGAAACACCGTATCGAGAGGAAACTCTCGAGAGTAAGCGGCAAGCAGATAGGACGCAGCCCGAGGATTACAGCGCGGGGCGTCGGCAAACAGGTCCACCACTGGAACATCCGGTGCCTGCCTGAGCAACACCGCCTTCATCTGTCCCACATAGGGACCACTCAGCCCGAAATCAGTAAACAATACAATCATCGACAACGGCTTCCGACCGGCGATTTGAATAATCCGAACCCAGAAGAGCCGCGCCATTCCGGCAGCGGCGCCCATATATCAAACCCGGCAAAAAAATATATATTGTATTCAGCCGTGACGCGCCGGTTCAGCCCTTCTTCTCTACAGCCGGACAGAATAACTCTGCCCGCGGGCCGGCACACCGCGGCCGGTCGCTGAATATCACAGCACCAGAAGCTTCAGGCAGATACCGGCCCTGCGCTACAGCACACTGGACTGGGATGACCAAGTATCCCGAGTGCGTGAATGCAC
>JALSRO010000265.1 GCA_026984715.1 Chromatiales bacterium
CATCACTCCAGAGCAGGCCTGCGCCCACCCCAACTGGGTGATGGGGCGTAAGATTTCGGTAGACTCCGCCACCATGATGAACAAAGGGCTGGAGGTGATTGAAGCTTGTTGGCTGTTCAATGCACGGCCGGATCAGATAGAGGTGGTACTGCACCCCCAGAGCGTAATTCACTCCATGGTGCAATATGCGGATGGATCGGTTCTGGCGCAGCTCGGCAATCCGGATATGCGGACCCCTATTGCCCATGCTCTGGCCTGGCCGCAGCGGATCGACTCCGGGGTGGCACCGCTGGATCTCTTCAGAGTGGCGCGGCTCGATTTCGAGGCTCCCGATCTCAATCGCTTCCCCTGTTTGCGTCTGGCCTGTGAAGCGATCTCTGCTGGCGGCAGCTGTCCGGCCATCCTCAATGCCGCCAATGAGGTGGCGGTTCAGGCTTTTCTGGAGGGGCAGCTCGGCTTCGACGCCATCCCCTGGGTGATCGAAGAGACCTTGAGCCGGGTTACGTCCCGTCCGGCGGACTCTCTGTCGGTGGTTCTGGAGGATGACCACTCCGCCAGGGAGATTGCAATGCAACTTATCCGGCAGAGGGATGGTCAGAACCGGCCATGAATGGATTCATTGTTTCGCTGCTCTCCTTTCTGGTAGCCATCGGCATCCTGGTGGCGGTACATGAGTTCGGTCACTTCTGGGTGGCTCGCAGGCTCGGTGTCAAGGTGTTGCGCTTTTCGATCGGTTTTGGCCGTCCGCTCTGGCGATGGCAGCGGGCACCAGATACCACCGAATATGTGATTGGTGCAGTTCCCCTCGGCGGTTACGTGAAGATGCTGGATGAGCGGGAGGGGAAGGTTCCCGATGCGGATCTGCCCTATGCATTCAATCGTCAGTCACCGGGGCGCCGGATTGCCATCGTCGCGGCTGGTCCACTCGCCAATTTCGTGTTTGCCATTCTGGCTTACTGGCTGGTTTTCATCGCCGGTCTGGAGGGGATCAAGCCGGTAGTGGAGGGGGTGGTTGCGGATACCCCGGCGGCGGTTGCCGGGCTGCGGAGCGGGGATCAGATCATCGCAGTCGATGGGGACGCCACTCCCACTTGGGGAAGTGTTACTCAGACACTGCTGTTCAGGGCGGTCCAGGGGGAGAGCGTTATGTTGCTGGTGCGTGATCGGCAGGGGGTCGAGCGCCACCTGAGCCTTGCCCTTCCTGCCATTGGAGAGGATGCCGGGTCACCGGATCTGCTGCGGGATCTGGGTATCGAGCCGTGGCGGCCTTCCGTAGAACCGGTGATTGATCGAGTGGTGAAAGGGGGAGCGGCAGAGCAGGCAGGCCTGCGAGAGGGGGATCGGATAGTCCGTATCGATGGCAGCCCCATCGAACGCTGGAGCCAGCTGGTCGAAGCTGTCCAGAGTCATCCCGGAGAACCACTGGATGTCACGGTCGAACGAAACGGGGAGCGGCTCCATCTTCGGGTAGTTCCCGAACGGGTTGCCACAGAGAAGGGGGAGGTCGGCCGGATTGGCGCGGGGGTGGCGGCTCCGGCAGAACTGCCACCGCAATACCGTGCAGTGCTGCAGTATTCACCCTGGCGGGCTGCGGTCGAATCGTTGCGCAAAACCTGGGAGATGAGCGCCATGACGGTTCGCATGCTTGGGAAGATGCTGACAGGGCAGGCCTCTCTGGAGAACGTCAGCGGACCGATCACTATCGCACAGTATGCGGGCTATACCGCTTCGGTGGGGTTGGTGCAGTTTGTCGGTTTTCTGGCCATCATCAGTATCAGCCTGGGAGTGATAAACCTGTTCCCGGTACCGCTGCTGGATGGCGGGCATCTGCTGTACTATGTTATCGAGCTGGTCAAGGGGAGCCCGGTTTCGGAACAGGCGCAGATGGTTGGACAGCGGATAGGGATAGTGCTGCTGATCTCGCTGATGACACTGGCGTTCTACAACGACATAATGCGCCTGCTCAGGTAGCTTCGTTTATGACAACAATGGATAAAGCATGAAACGAATTGTGTGCCTTGCGCTGATCTGGCTATGGACGGGCGTTGCGCTGGCGTTTGCGCCATTCGTCGTGAAGGATATCCGGGTGGAGGGGTTGCAACGCATCACCCGCGGCACGGTGTACAACTATCTGCCTCTAAAAGTGGGTGACCGCCTGGACGAGGCGCTCGCGGAACAGGTTGTCAGGGACCTTTTCAAGACCGGATTCTTCAATGATGTGAATCTGGCGCGGGAGGGCGATGTGCTGCTGATCCGGGTGAAAGAGCGGCCCTCGATTGCCGAGATCAAGCTTACTGGAAACAAGGATATCGGTACGGATGAGATCAAGAAGAGTCTCAAACAGATCGGTCTGGCAGAGGGGAGGGTGTTCGACCGCTCCATGCTCGACAAGGTGCAGCAGGAGCTGGTGCGTCAGTACTACAACAATGGCAAGTATGGAGTAAAGGTGGAATCCACCGTAAAGCCATTGGAGCGCAATCGGGTTGCGGTTACTATCGATATCAGGGAGGGGGAGGTTGCAAGGATCCGCGCAATCAACATTGTCGGTAACCGCGCCTTCAGTGAGAAGCAGTTGCTGGCCGATTTTCAACTGGGCCCGGCCGGACCATTCTCCTTCTTCTCCAGCAGCGACAAGTATTCGAAACAGCGCCTGGCCGGCGATCTGGAAACCTTGCGCTCCTACTAC
>JALSRO010000266.1 GCA_026984715.1 Chromatiales bacterium
GGCGTGCGCCATGTCCTCACCGGCAAGGCGATCAAGGGAGACGCAAAATACCGCTTCTGCTGGCTGGTGCGATTCGTCCACCCGGCTGTAATCGACAGCTACCGCGACCACCCCGAACATGTGCGTTTTGCGGACGAACTGTTCCGGCCGGTGGCCGGAGATCGCATCAGCATAGATTACCTGCTGTCCCGATAATATCGTTCCACCCCTCACCATCTACAGCCCGGCATACAGCGATTCGGAAAGCCATGGAGCTACCCGTTCACTCTCTCACGAAGGGCACTTCCAGTCACGAATCTCCGGCATCTCCTCTCCGTGCCTAACGATCTACTCCCTGTGCTCGATAAGTTTGTCACGCATTTTCTGTTTCAGCCAGGCCGCATTGGCGCCCTTCGGGCAGGGCGTGGCAGAACGGGTGCCAACATAACCCCGCCGGAGCCGACCGAAACAACTAACTCAGTGGTGTCGGGCCAGAGACACCAGCCCGTTCCCTGTCCAGGCAAACATTCCCAGACGCAACGAGGAACTCCTCGCATTTACACTCTAAAAAGATAAGGATTACACCCCCGCTATCGACGCAACCGCAAAATCCGCAAAAGCACCCGGAAAGAGCCTCGGTTGGTTCCGGATGCTCTTCACCCACCCCAACTTTGGTGTAACGCACACCCGTTACAAAATATCACCTCCAAGTAAACGATTTAACCCGGCAACGGACGATATCACCCTCTACACCCGTCTGCCCGACAGCGCGGAGATCCATACCCGCCTCACCGAAGAGGATACCACCCAAACCCGTAATTTTGTCATGAGCATGGGGATGGGTAACATGAGCGGTGGCATGGGAAGCGGGATGCAGTTCCTCATCAACGGCAAGTCATTTGACATGAACCGGGTCGATGAAACGGTCACCGCCGGTGCCACCGAGATCTGGGCCATCAGCAACACTTCACCCATGGCGCATCCCTTCCATGCCCACGCTATCCCGTGGCAGATCCTGGATCGCAACGGTGTGCCCGCCAGCGGCGTGGATCTGGGCTGGAAGGATACCGTACTGGTACAGCCAGGTGAGATGGTGCGTTTCATCGGTCACTTCGATCCCGTCATCAACAGCGGCAAATACATGTACCACTGTCACATCCTCGAGCACGAGGATGCCGGGATGATGGGCACCTTCGAGGTGAAGTAGCCCCGGCAACGGCACCAGAGGCCGGACGAGGGGGTGGCATCCAGGGATGTCATCTCCTTTTCTTTTTTCTTTCCCCGAGCAGGAACGGCCGCAATACTGTATGGTCAAAGAGTGGTGGGTGCCATCGGAAGATACACGGGCACCACCATGTCTCAAATATTGATAATGGAGAAAACAGCATGAGAAGAACCGGTTACCTGGTCGCGGCCATCTGCCTGGGTGTCGTCAGCAGCCCGCTGCTGGCGGACGATGAACACGCTTTTGAAGACTCACCCAAGAAAAACGGGGCATCGGCTCCAATGCACGACGAGGAGAAGTGCGAAATGATGTCCGGCAAGAGCCCGGAGAAGATGAAGAAGATGATGCAGATGAGACACAACCACATGCAAGCGGTGGAGAAGCATCTGGCCAATATAGAGGATCTGCTCAAACAGCTGGTGGAATTGCAGAAACAGAACTCCTCCGCGCAGTAACCCCCACTCTCCGCCGTGCTCCGCCTCTGGGGCACGGCGCTACAGCCAGCGCCTGACGCTCCACCCCGGCAGTTCGGCCAGGCGCGGCCCAGGGGCGCTGCCACCTCGGTCAAATCGGCGCCAAACCGGCTCTTCAGCCGGGCGCAGCTCACGCCCACAGCTCCAGCACGTAGTGACGCATCACTGCGCTCAATACATCACTGCGGGCGATGATACCGGCCAGCTCGCCATCGGTGACGATGGGCAGCGCACCGACACGCTGCTCGACGAACAGTCGGGCGATGTAACGAACGTCGGTGTCCGGACTTGCGGTCAATACCGGCGACCTCATCACCGTCTCGATCCGGGCAGTACCATCCGCTGGGGCCTGCCGTCGATACTCCTCCGTGACCCCGGCCAGGTGACGCAGGAGATCCCGCTCCGACACCGTGCCGACCAGCTGCCCTCTGGATGAAATCACGGGCAGATGACGGACCCGCCGGGTACGGAACAGCTCCAGTGCCTCGTCCACTGTCGCATCGGGTTCCAGCGTCACCACCGGCGAACTCATGATCTGTTCGGCATGCAGGGCGGCGCGGCTCTGCGGCAGCTGCTCGACGGATTGATAGGCCTCCACCGCATGACGCTGGCGGCTACCCGCCCCGCCACCCTCCTGCTCGTTTTCATCATCTACCGCCCGCACGGGGGTGACCGCCTCCGCCTTTTCAACGACCTTCTCCTTGAACACTCTCTCCAGAGGCATCCGTTCATGGCCATTGAGTCCCTGCACGAAAAAGGTCATAGCCGCGGGCTCTCCACGAAATACTCAAATGGCAAAATCCGCAAATCAGACGTTCGCATACCGCGAGTCTGCAACATTCCACCGATTATCACAACCCATGAGCCACACTCATGTGCCTGCTTTCCGGTGGGCAACTGAATTCCCTCCCGGGCAGCTCCTCTCTGTAGAGATCGTCCCGCCGCAGCGGTGTGGGCAGGGGTTGACGGGCAGGAGCGGCAAGCACCTGATAGACGTTGGTGCTGCCCT
>JALSRO010000267.1 GCA_026984715.1 Chromatiales bacterium
AAAACGGCCCCCCGCATCCTCTTTGTAGCATCCGACAACCATATCAATGTCAGCGGGATAGAGCACTTCATCGAGAACACTTTTCCGCTTGTCAGAAAAGAGATCCCCGATGCAGAGCTGATACTTGCAGGATCCGTCTGCACTGCCGTGGCAGATCGGGAGGGGGTGGTCAAACTGGGCCGAGTGGACGACCTGCAGCCTGTATACGAATCAGCATCGGTGGTCATCAATCCGGTACTCTTCAATACCGGCTTGAGCATAAAGAACCTGGAGGCGCTGGGGTACTCCAGGCCGCTGGTGACCGCATCCGTCGGAGCAGAAGGAATCGAGGATGGCGCAAACCAGGCATTTCTGGTAGAAGACGCCCCGGAGCGGTTCGCCCGGGCAGTGATCAGAATCATTTCAGACAAAGAATTCGCAATGGATCTCTCCCGGGCTGCGGGACGATACGCAGCGGACAGAAACAGGGCGATAACGAAACAGCTGGAAAGGGTCCTCGAAAGCAAACAGAATAGAAACGAATAAACAGACAAGCCGGACGGACTCCGCCGCTCCTGCGAATTGACCGGCAAAAATCTCCGTCGCATTCAGGGCTTCAGCCAGGCCGCAGCGTGCCGGCCCGCAGGCTGCGTTACCTCATCTTGCTGTAGAGTGGCTATAACGGCGATGGGCCACCTTGCTGCAAGCCGGCACGCCACGGCTGAATACGATATATATTGTTGCCGGGTTAATAGTAAGGAAAGACCCAATCGAATGAGAGTTCTTATTGTCATTGGCACACGACCAGAGGCGATCAAGATGGCTCCTCTTGCCAGGATCGCAAAGAGCAGCGATAAACTGGAAACGGCTGTGTGCGTTACCGCTCAGCACCGGCAGATGCTGGATCAGGTACTCGATTTGTTTCGAATATCTCCGGAATATGACCTGGACATCATGAAAAACAGCCAGAACCTGACCGGGATAACCACCACAGTTCTCACCCGAATGCGTCAGACCTTGCGGGATTTCATGCCGGATCGTGTTCTGGTGCAGGGTGATACCACCACAACAATGGCCACCGCCCTCGCTGCATACTATGAGAGAGTGGCAGTTGGCCATGTCGAGGCGGGGCTACGCACCGGCAACATCTACTCCCCTTGGCCGGAAGAGGTCAATAGGAGAATCACCACATGCATCTCCGATCTCCATTTTGCCCCCACAGAATCAGCCAAAGGGAACCTGCTGAATGAGGGAATCCCCGAATCTCGTATCGTAGTAACCGGAAATACCGTCATCGACGCATTACTCGATGTGACACACAAGTTGGAACACGACACCCAACTAAAACGCAAAATTGCAGAAATGTTTCCGTTTCTGGATGGCTCGAAACAATTGATACTGGTTACCGGGCACAGAAGGGAGAGCTTTGGTGAAGGATTCGAAAACATATGCAGAGCACTCATGAAATTGTCGCTCAGAGAGGACATTCAGATCGTCTACCCGGTGCATCTGAACCCCAACGTGCAGGAACCCGTGGTGAAAAATCTTGGTGACCGCTCCAACATCCATCTGATACAGCCGCTCGACTATCTCCCTTTCGTCTATCTGATGAGTCGCGCCCGACTCATCCTCACCGACTCCGGAGGGGTTCAGGAGGAGGCCCCTTCCCTGGGAAAACCGGTTCTTGTCATGCGGGAAACCACCGAGAGGCCAGAGGCTGTGGAGGCGGGCACAGTAAAACTGGTGGGAACCGATGAGAAAAGGATTCTATCGGAATCGGAGAAACTCCTGGACGACTATTCGGTCTACCGGGAGATGAGCTTCTCCCACAACCCGTATGGAGATGGCCATGCCAGCCAGAGGATCATCGATCACATAATCACCGTCCACGAGGCGCATGGTACCTGATTAAAGCGGGAACCGGCACGAATTTTCAATCGTTACTATTAACCCGGCACTCTATAAACACGGTTCAACCATCATGATTATCAGAAATTTCCATAACGACGTTCTGAAGGACTATGAAACCAACCTGGAGCTTTTCTTTGACCATGAGACAAACGCGGTCTACGAACCAGGAAGGGAGGATGGAGCACCAAAGTTCCTGTTTACCGAAGTCACAGGGTATGCCCTGCTCGATTTCCTGTTACTCCATTCGATTACGGGTGAAGAAAAATATATAGAGAAGGCCAACAGATCTGCCGAGTGGATTATCCGGCATGCACAGGACCCCACGGGGGGAGTATTGACCCGCTACTATTTCGAGAGGGACGACGACCCTGCACTGGGTGACAAATCCTTTCATGGCAGGAGGATCTATTCATTCGATACTGCAATCTGCCTGAGAGGAATGGTAGCCATATACAACCACACGGGGAACCCGGAACAGCTCGAGTCTGCCATACGCATGGGAGATTTTCTCCTTGAGCACATGATCGACGATGACGGTGAGGTGGTTGCCATATTCGACGCCAGTCGGGGGGAGCCGGACAAACCCAACAAGGAGGTGTGGTCCAGATGCTTTGGGGCGTTTCACTCCAAGGTCGGTGAGGCACTAATCGATCTGGCCGACGCAGTCGATGAGGAAAAATATGCCAAGGCAGCCACCACGCTTTGTAACAGGCTGCTCAGGTTTCAATCGACGGCCGGGAATTTCGAGACATCCAGAGGAGGAACGGAACTTCATCCCCACTGTTAT
>JALSRO010000268.1 GCA_026984715.1 Chromatiales bacterium
GTTCTACCGGCTGCTGGAGGATCCCGACGGCAACTCCGGCTTCACCCAGCTGGGTGCCGATATTACGCCCGGCACCCAGAACGTCGACCATGTGGTGCCGCTCTATGCCAGGCTCAACGCCGGTTATCTATTGCAAAGCTGCAACGAGGGGGGGTGCACCGACTCTCCCGTTGTAACGGTCAGCGGAACACTGACCTCGGCCGTGGGCTACTTCAAGGCCAGCAACAACAGCTACAGCATCTGGTTCGGCGGCGCCATCGCCATGAGCCGAGACGGCAACACCCTGGCGGTGGGGGCCAATAAAGAAGATAGCGACAGCACCGGCATTGACGGCATATACAACTATTCGGCTGCCGACTCGGGGGCAGTCTATGTCTTTGTGCGTAACGGCAATGGATGGACACAGCAGGCCTATATCAAGGCCAGCAATACCGATTCCAGGGATGAGTTCGGCTTCTCGGTCAGTCTGAGCGACGACGGTAACACCCTGGCGGTGGGCGCCCCGGGAGAGGACAGCAACGCCACCGGTATCGACGGCAATCAGGGGGACAACTCCGCTGCAGACTCCGGCGCCGTCTATCTGTTCGTCCGCAACGGCGGGAGCTGGAGCCAGCAGGCCTACGTCAAGGCGAGCAACGCCGAGGCCGGGGATGCCTTCGGTCGCCATGTGGCGCTGAGCGGGGACGGCGGCACCCTGGCGGTCTCCGCCCCTTGGGAGACCAGCGCCGCCATCGGAATCGACGGAAATCAGGGAGACAACAGCGTGACCACCGCCGGTGCGGTCTACATCTTCACCCGCAACGGGGGCAGCTGGACACAACAGGCCTATCTCAAGAGCGATACCACCGTCGCCGGTGACTGGTTCGGCCGCTCTGTCAGCCTCGACAGCAGTGGAGACACACTGGCTGTGAGCAAGGTGCTCTCCACCTTCGGCGGCAGGGCGTACATCTTCACCCGCAGCAGCGGCAACTGGAGCCAACAAGCCAGTCTCGTGGGGGCGAACACCACCAACGGCGACCAGTTCGGCCGCTCCCTCAGTCTCAGCAGCGACGGTACCACCCTGGCGGTGGGAGCAATAAACGAGGATGGCGGCATTGCCGGGATCAACGGCGATGGCAGTGACAACTCCCTGACCAACTCGGGGGCCGCCTACCTCTTCACCCGCAGCGGTGGGGGGTGGCAGCAGCAGGCCTACATCAAGGCCAGCAATCCGGACCCAAGCGACGGCTTCGGGCAGGCGGTAATACTTAGCGGCGATGGCAACACCCTTGCCGTCGGCGCACCCTTCGAGGACAGCAGCGCCACCGGTATCAACGGGAATGAAAACGACAACTCCGTCAGCAATGCCGGAGCGGCCTACCTGTTCGTCCGCAACGGCGGGAGCTGGAGCCAGCAGGCCTACATCAAGGCGAGCAATACCAAAGACGTCGGGGACCGGTTCGGAGCCTCCATCGGCATGGGCGGCAGCACCCTGGCAGTCGGAGCACTCCTGGAAAATGGCGGCGCCAGCGGCATAAACAACACCAGCAGCACCTCCACAGGCGACTCCGGTGCCGTCTATCTCTATTGAATTTGTCCCGGGCAATGGTCCAACCGCAAGCCCCCCCTGAAACCAGAGCATGGATTCATCCAAAATTCACGCTGTCTCGACGAAGAGCGCACGGTATTCTCGCATCTTAGTGGTGGTAACATACCGGGCTCCTCACCAAATCGATGCCGTTGCAGCAGCCAGTACCGGTTGGACCGGACCTTGAACTCCAGCAGCACCATCAGCAACAGGAACAGGAACAGGGCACCGATGATCTCCGACCTGATCAGGCCAAAGGTTGTGTACCGGAAAGCGGGACGGGTGGAGAAGTATCCCGCTACCGGGGCGATCAGTACGCCGCCGACGGCAGAGACGGTGTGGAACGCATCGAACCAGTAACCGATTGCCAGCTCCACGATGAAGTAGATCCCGGTCAGCCAGCCGGTTATCTTCAGGGCGCGGGCATCACCGGTGGGCATGCCGTGTCCGGAGTGAGCGCTCTTTTTCTTGCTGTTCATGCCGTTCTCCCGTTGCTGGATTGCTGCTCAACACCCACCGCTCTACTCAACGAGCAGAAAAATATTTCTTGTAACTACTCAGCTTCTTCACCAAGCTCGGCGGCCGTTTCAATCAGGTAGCAGATCGAATCCTCTGCGGATATCTCGTCGGGCAGATTTTCCCACTGCGCAATGGCCTGCTCCATGCGTTTTTGCAGCGCGTTCAGCTCCGCCAGTTTTGCCCGGTTCTCCTGAATATGCCGCTCGAGGAACTCTCTGACCTTGGCGCATGGCGAACGTCCGCTACGGCTCTCCACAAAGATCTGCTTGATCTCTTTCAAAGTATAGCCGAGCTGTTTTGCGCGCCGGATAAAACGGATGCGCATGACATCCTGTTCGGAGAAGAGCTTATAGCCGTTGTTGCTGTCCCGATCCGGCTGCAATAATCCAATCCGGACGTAGTAACGCACCACGTCCGATTTTACATCAGCTCTTCTGGCAAGCTCCCGAACCGTCATTTGAAACCCCGGCGATGACCTGGATCGGAAATTTTCTGAGGGGGCGGTATTGATCATAGCAATTACCTCACTGGGACTCTCTCTCCATTCGATACCACGCCTGGTAAAGTTCATCTGGCCAGAG
>JALSRO010000269.1 GCA_026984715.1 Chromatiales bacterium
GGCGATCCTGGTTCACCTCGAGTTCCCCGAAGAGAGAGAGCGGGAAGGTCTCGCCGAATTTCGTGAGCTGGTCAAGGCATCGGGTGCTGTCCCGGTTACAGTCGTGACAGGCACGCGGCGGAGGCCCGAGGCCAAATATTTTATTGGTACCGGAAAGGCCGAAGAGGTACGGCAGCTGCTTGTCGCGGACGGGAAGATCGACGTCGTTCTGTTCAATCATGCTCTCTCACCCGCGCAGGAGCGCAATCTGGAACAGCTGCTCCAGTGCCGGGTTCTGGATCGTACCAGCCTGATTCTCGATATCTTTGCCCAGCGCGCCCGCTCCCACGAGGGCAAGCTCCAGGTGGAGCTGGCGCAGTTGCGTCACATGTCGACCCGCCTGGTACGGGGATGGACCCATCTGGAGCGGCAGAAGGGGGGGATCGGGTTGCGTGGCCCCGGTGAAACCCAGTTGGAGACCGATCGTCGGCTGTTGGGGGAGCGTATCAGGCAACTGGTACGGCGTCTGGATCGAGTTGCCCACCGGCGCGAGCAGGGGCGTCGCGCCAGGCGCCGAGCGGAAATCGGCACGGTTTCGCTGGTGGGCTATACCAACGCCGGCAAATCCACCCTTTTCAATCATCTGGTCGGGACCGACGTCTATGCCGCGAACCAGCTGTTTGCAACCCTGGATCCCACCTTGAGACGATTGGAGCTGCGGGACCACCGTGCAGTGGTGCTCGCCGACACCGTCGGTTTCATTCGTCACCTGCCTCATGAGCTGGTGGCCGCTTTCCGTTCCACCCTGCAGGAGAGCCGCGACGCGCAGCTGTTGTTGCATGTAATCGATGCCAGCGACCCGGAGCGGCATGAAAAGATCGACCAGGTGAATCTGGTGCTGAAAGAGATCGATGCCGCACGGGTGCCGCAGATTGAGGTTTATAATAAGATCGATTTGCTGGATAATGTGACGCCGCATGTCGAACGCGATGAGCAGGGCAGGATAATCCGGGTGTGGCTGTCGGCGGCCACTGGCGCAGGGGTGGAGCTGCTGAAGGAGGCGATTGCCGACCGGATCGCCGGGGAGCAGACGGAGATGTGGTTGCGTCTCTTTCCCCAGGCAGGCAGTTTGCGGGCCTTGCTCTATCGGTGGGGAAGCATTGCGGAGGAGAGGGTCGAGAGTTCCGGAGCCTGGTTGCTGGCCATCCGTCTGGATGCGAGACAGAGGGCGCAGCTGCAACGGCAGGAAGGTTTTGACAGCGTTGAGATCCTGCCGGGGTCTCCCGATGCGGGTACGGAAGCGTTCCCGGGTTGTCGGCCCCGCGGGGGGCAGCGGCGGCAAGATACTACCTAATTCAACTGAGCGGAGTTTCAAATGGCCTGGAATGAACCGGGAGGTTCCAAGGGGAAGGACCCTTGGGGAGGTGGTGGCGAACAGGGACCACCCGACCTCGACGAGATGTTGAAAAAACTGCAGGAGAAGTTTGGCGGCCTGTTCGGCGGCCGCGGGGGTGACAGCGGTTCAGAAGGGGGGAGCGGCGCGCCTCAGGCCGGCCCGATGGGGATTGGAATCGTCGTCGGTATCGTCCTGCTGGTGTGGGCGTTGTCGGGGATCTACATCATCGACGAAGGTCGTCGTGGCGTGGTTACCCAGTTCGGTGCCTTTCATAAGATTACCGGTCCGGGCCCCCATTGGCATGCGCGTTTCATTCAGAGCGTGGAGGATGTCAATGTCGATCAGATCCGTAGCGTCGAGCTCGGCTTCGAGAATACTGGCGAATCCCTGATGCTGACTCAGGACGAGAACATCATCGAGGTGAAGTTCTCGTTGCAATACAAGGTGAAGGATGCGCGAGACTATCTGTTCAATGTGCGCGATCCGGATGCCGTGTTGCGCCAGGCTGCGGAGAGTGCCATTCGTGAGGTGGTCGGCAAAAGCACCTTGGACAAGGTGATCACCACCGGCCGTTCCGAGATTGCCGCGAGTACCATGAAGTTGCTTCAGTCGATCCTGGATCACTACCGCGTGGGGCTGGAGTTGACCAGTGTCAACATGCAGAAAGCCCAGGCTCCCGAGCAGGTGCAGGATGCGTTTGCCGACGCAGTGAAGGCTCGGGAAGATGAGCAGCGAGTGAAAAACGAGGCCGAGGCCTATGCCAATGATATCCTGCCCAAGGCGCGCGGGGCCGCGGCGCGGCGCATCGAGGAGGCCAACGCCTATAAATCCAAGGTGATTGCGGATGCCCAAGGTGAGGCAAGTCGCTTTGAGAGCGTGCTGGCCGAGTATCGCAAGGCCCCCGAGGTGACTCGGGAACGTCTCTATCTCGATGCCATGGAATCGGTCATGCAGCACAGCAGTACCGTGATGATCGATGTGGATGGGGGAAACAATCTGCTCTACCTCCCTCTTGAGCAGATCATGAAGGGGCAGCAGCCGTTCGGCGGCCTCGATACCGGCCTGAAACTTCCCTCGCCACCCCTGCTGCCGACAGCACCGGCTAACAGTGGTGGTAATGGAAAACGTACGCGTGACAGCCTGCGCACTCGGGAGATACGCCGATGAGCATCAACTACAAGACCGCCTCGCTGGTCGTCATACTGGCGGCAGGGCTGCTGTTGTCCCTCTCCGTTTTTACGGTGGGAGAGCGTGAGTATGCCATCCTGTTCCGGCTGGGAGAGATTACCCGCTCGGATTTCAAGCCTGGTCTGCATCTGAAGATGCCACTGATCAACAATGTGCGCAAGTTCGACCGGCGTATCCTGGTGCTCGACGCCCGTCCGGAATTTTTCCTCACCAGCGAGAAGAAGAACGTCAATGTAGACTACTTCGTCGAGTGGCGCATCAATGACGTACGCCGCTACTACACTGCTGTGGGCGGCCAGGAGGCCCAAGTACTGCAACGGTTGTCCCGTATCATCAACGATGGAATGCTGGCCGAGTTTGCCAAGCGCACCATCCAGGAGGTTGTCTCCGGTGAGCGCGCCAAGATAATGGATCTGGTGCAGAAGTCGGCCAACCGGCAGGCGCAGGTGTTCGGGGTAGAGGTTGTGGATGTGCGCATCAAACGCATCGATCTGCCACCGGAGGTCAGTAATTCGGTCTATCAGCGCATGCGCGCTGAACGAACCCGGGTGGCCAAGGAGCTGCGCTCGAGGGGTGCTGAAGCCGCGGAGCGGATCCGTGCTGACGCCGATCGACAGCGTACGGTCATCCTGGCGGATGCTTACAGCAAGGCAGAGCGGATACGCGGTGAAGGTGATGCCAAGGCAGCAGATATCTATGCCGAGGCCTATCAGAAGGATCCGGAGTTCTACTCCCTGTACCGTAGTCTGAATGTGTACAAAAATGTCTTCCGCGGGAAGGATGATATTCTGATCTTCAAGCCGGATTCCAAATTCTTCAAGTATTTCAACGATCCTAGTGGCAAAAGCTCTGATTGATATGGCGGGAGCGTACTGAATGTGGCAGGATCTGTTCACGGCCGCAGCCTTGGTGCTGGTGATCGAGGGGATCCTGCCATTCGTCCACCCCGAGGCCTATCGTCGAGCGGTGATACTGCTGGCGGAGCAGGACGATCGCATGTTGCGCATCGGTGGCTTGCTCAGCATGCTGGTGGGGGCCGCGCTGGTTTTTATTATCAGAAACTGATCACCAATGGACCACGAAAGCTGGCTACTTCCCGAGGGGGTCGAGGAGCTCCTGCCTTCCCAGGCCGCCCGGCTGGAAGGGTTGCGGCGTACGCTGCTCGATCTGTATCGGAGCTGGGGCTATGAGCTCGTGGTTCCCCCGTTTATCGAGTATCTGGAGACACTTCTTACCGGTACCGGAAACGATCTGGACCTGCAAACCTTCAAGCTGACCGATCAACTCAGTGGGCGCATGATGGGGGTGCGTGCCGACATGACTCCCCAGGTGGCACGTATCGATTCCCGCTCCCTGCAGCGCAACCATCCCAGTCGCCTCTGCTACATGGGGACTGTACTGCGTACCCGCCCCACGGGCATCGCCGGTACCCGCTGTCCGTTGCAGGTTGGCGTCGAGCTGTACGGCCATGCAGGTGTCGCAAGCGATGTGGAGGTACTGCAGTTGATGGTGGAGACACTGACCGCCAGCGGTATCCACCGGCCTCATCTCGATCTGGGGCATGTGGGGATCTATCGTGCCCTGGCAAGGCAGGCGGGGCTCGATGCTGCCCAGGAGGCGACTCTGTTCGACGCGCTGCAGCGCAAGGCCCGGCCCGAAATCGAGGAATTTCTGGGTTCGCTGGAGCTGCCTCGCAGCGTGGCATCCATGCTGGCGGCTCTCTCCGAGCTCAATGGCGGAGTGGAAATTCTCGAGCAGGCAGGGGACGTTCTGCGTGACGGTTCCGACGAGTTACAGGGTGCTCTGGCCAATTTGCATGCCATTTCCGAACAGATTCGGTGCCGGATCCCATCGGTTCGGCTCCACTTCGACCTGGCGGAATTGCGTGGTTATCACTATCACACCGGCGCCGTGTTTGCAATGTTCGTCCCCGGTCACAGTCAAGCGGTTGCCCAAGGGGGGCGTTATGACGACATAGGTCGGGTGTTTGGGCGGGCACGGCCTGCCACCGGATTCAGCACCGATCTCAAGACCTTGATCGCTCTGGGAAATTACTCGGAGAATGAGGAGGAAGGGGCCATATTGGCTCCACCGGACAACGATCCGGAGCTGCTGCGGGCCGTGGCAGAGTTGCGTGCCTCCGGTGAGCGGGTAATCAACCAACTTCCGGGGCAGGATGGCGATGGAGATGTACCTGGATGCCGCCGCAGGCTGGTACGGAAAAACGGGAAGTGGGAAATAGTTTCCCTTGAGCAGTAGAGGAGCCAATGGGCAAGAGCGTCGTAGTGATAGGGACCCAGTGGGGTGACGAAGGCAAGGGGAAGATCGTTGATCTGCTAACCGACAGAGCCGGTGCGGTGGTCCGTTTCCAGGGTGGTCACAATGCAGGCCATACTTTGGTGATTGGGGGAGAAGAGACCATACTGCACCTGATCCCTTCCGGTATTCTGCGCGATGGCGTCCAGTGTCTGATCGGCAACGGGGTGGTGCTCTCGCCCACAGCGCTGCAGAAAGAGCTGAAGATGCTGGAGCAGCGTGGTATACCAGCGCGGGAGCGGTTGCGAATCAGTGCTGCCTGCCCCTTGATTCTGCCCTGCCACGTGGCGTTGGACCTCGCCCGTGAACGTGCACGGGGCCGGGCGGCAATTGGTACCACCGGGCGCGGTATCGGGCCAGCCTATGAGGACAAGGTGGCACGCCGCGGATTGCGTCTGCAGGATCTGTTTCATCGCAAGCAGTTTGCGGCCAAGCTGGGTGAGCTGCTGGACTACCACAACTTTGTACTGCAGCACTACTATCGAGCCGATACCGTGGATTTCCAGCAGATTCTGGATGATTGCATGGCCATGGTCGAAGAGCTTCGGCCGCTGATTGCAGACGTTCCCGAGCTGCTCGATCGGCTGCATCGTGAGGGGAAGAGTATTCTGTTCGAGGGGGCCCAGGGAACATTGCTGGATATCGATCATGGAACCTACCCCTTCGTAACCTCCTCCACCACTACTGCCAGTGGCGCGGGTAGTGGCAGCGGAGTTGGTCCCTGTAGCCTGAACTACGTTCTGGGGATCACCAAGGCCTATACCACCAGGGTCGGTTCAGGGCCGTTTCCTACCGAACTATTCGACGAGACGGGAAAGCATCTGGCTCGTCGCGGACACGAAGTCGGTGCTACCACCGGCCGTGCCCGGCGTACCGGCTGGTTCGACGCCGTGGCGCTGCGACGGGCACGGCAGCTCAACAGCCTGACGGGCCTCTGTATCACTAAACTGGATGTACTCGATGGTTTGGATGTAATCCGTCTCTGCAGCGGCTACCGTTGTAACGGCGAAGTAAGCGAGGCGCCGCCAGTGGGTGCAGACGACTATCAGCATTGTGAGCCGGTCTATGAAGAGCTGCCGGGATGGAAACAGTCTACCGTTGGAATAACCGCATACGACCAGCTCCCCACCAATGCCCGCGCCTATCTGGAGCGTATTCAGGAGCTGGTGGGAGTCCCAATCGATATTGTCTCGACAGGGCCGGATCGCAGCGAGACCATTGTGTTACGCCATCCGTTTGCTTAACAGCCCCCTCTCCGGGCACTTGATTTCCGTCGTTTTCGTTTTTCTTCTACGGTGCTCTCTCACGCGATACCTCGTGGCCGAGCCACCGCCCCCGTTCGGTAGCTTTTCATGAGCCACCGACACCTGTTCCTTCTCCGCCATGCCAAGTCTAGCTGGGACTCGGATGTACCCAGTGATTTCGAGCGTCCTCTGGCTCAGCGGGGCCTGAAGGATGCTTTTCGAATTGCCGCCTGGATGGGGAGCCGGGGGATTGTCCCGGATCACATCGTCAGCTCACCTGCTGTGCGCGCCATTCAGACGGTGCAGCAGATCTGCGTCCGGCTTGCCCTTCCGGAGGAGTTGGTCCGCCGGGATGAGCACCTCTATCTGGCCAGTCTGGCCACCCTTCTCCAAGTGCTGGCCGGCGTCCCCGCCACAGCCGGATTTCCGTTGTTGGTGGCGCACAACCCCGGCCTGGATGAGCTGCTCCTCTATCTGTGCGGAGAGGGGCTGCCATACACCGGCAGCGGAAAACTGATGACCACAGCGGCACTCGTTCGAATCGAATTGCCGGATGAGTGGAGCAGATTGCCTGCCCGTTGTGGAAAAGTGATTGACTTCATACGAGCGAAGGAGCTGGAGCAGCCTTGAAAAGGCTATGGCAGCTTTGGCCACGAAGCGCATGAAGATATTGATTTTACGATGGAAGACAGCAGGTCGCTATCCCGGTAACAATTGATATCGGGTTGATGCCCTTCCTCTGTCACGGACGCAGCTTACCGTTTTTCGACAGTTCAGATCTCTCTTCGCGCCCTTTATGGTGAGAGTGGTTTCAAGGTGTGAGGCAAATGAGTAAACCGTAATCCGCACTCCTTTCCCGCGCCAATAACACCTTCCCATACGAAACGATGGGCCTTGGTTCGATATCAGGGTATTACTTCATACCAAATCACCGACAAACTCCTGGACTTGATGTGACAGAGGGACGGCAGGTGGCACTCTACCCGAGAAGAATGGCGTTTTGTTGACACCGCTAAAAAATGGGATTATTATCCCATTTAATGAATGGTGCGATTAAAGTAGTTCTCACTAGAGCGGTCATAAAAATACTCAAGCCGTTGATAAGGGTGCTTATGCGTCACGAAGTGTCGTATGGGGAGTTTGCCGAAATGGCCAAACGTGCCTATGTGGAAGTTGCGTATGAGCACTTCTCCATTCCCGGACGCAAGATGACCTATTCGCGCGCGGCAGTTTTGACCGGGCTGAACCGGAAGGAGACAGTTCGCCTGATGCAACAAGATATTGAAGATATACGGGCGAGAAAAGGAACAACCAATAGGGCAATACGTGTTGTTACCGGCTGGTTGAACGATTCGAAGTATTCGGGAAGGGAGGTTCACCCCAAGGAGTTACCGCTAAAGGGAGATGGCGCCAGCTTTGAGACGTTGGTTGCTCAATATAGTGGCGACATCACAGCCAGGGCGGTTTTGGATGAGTTGCGGCGGGTAGGGATAGTTGAATTGTCGGCAGACAAGAAAACAGTCAGGCTGGTTAAAGAGGGTTATATTCCTGGAAACGGCGAACCTGAACAGATAGATATCCTCTCAATCTGTGTTGCCGACCTGCTGGAAACGGCAGTGCATAATCTGGAGTCGAACGATGTGCGGTTCCAGCGTCAGCTTATTCACAAAGATGTTCCTCTGGCTGTCGCAGAAGAGTTCAAGGCCTGTTCTCGGGAAAAATCAGCCGAGCTGTTGCAAGACATGAATCGCTGGATGAAAGAAAAATCCGTAACAATAGCAGACACAGATGGGCCATCGGTCCGTCGGATGGGAATCGGAATTTACTATTTTGAAGATAAAGGGACCAACCAGTAGTCTAAGGAGTACAACATGAGATACCTTACCTCTAAAAAAAATATTAAGCCGTTCAAATATCTTCTGCTCGGCATTGCTATGGCAATACTGGTTGGGTGTAGTGGAGGCAGCGGTGGGGGATGCGCAGATGATGATAGTTGTCCCGGCGATATAATTGGCACCGGTATTCGTGGGACTGCGGCAACTGGTGAACCCCTGACAAATGCAACCATTACGGTAAAGTCAAGGTCCGGTGCGATTAAAACTGCAACATCTGATGCAAATGGGAAATTTGAAATAAAGGATTTGGACGATGATGGACCCTACCTGCTGCGCGTGAAAAACAGAGATGGAAAGTTTCTCTATAGCGTGGCGCACAAGGGGGATAGCAACACCATCACTAGAAATATTCACCCCTACACGGATCTTATAATCCGAAACTGGTTCCAAACTCAGGGACAGAGTATTGACTCAGTGTTCTCCGGAAACGCAGCAATTTCAAATATGCCAACAGAACAGGCAGTCAATGCAATAAAGAGCGAAATTCACAATATTGTTGCGCAAGTTCTGGCCAGCAATGGCGCGGCGGATATCGACCTTTTATCCACGCCTTTCGATGCAAACGGTACGGGTTTTGATGCCTTTCTGGACAACTCTCCTGTAATAATCAACAACAGCCGGGTTACTGTTGTAATCAATGATCCTGTAACGGATATTCAGAACGTTGTCATTAATGGCATAGGCTTGGATACCGATCTGACTACATCAAACGACAATGTGCCGAGCACCCCGGAGAATGTCCGGGCGTTACCTGCAAGCACCACTGAAATACTGGTTGCCTGGGAGGCGTCGACGGATGATAAAGGCGTTGCTGGTTACAATATTTTCCGCAATGGAACACTGGTGGGAACGACGCCCTATCCCGTATTTACAGACAAAGGACTTTCGGCAAACACGAACTACATCTATGAAGTCGAAGCGGTGGATGGTCGAGGTCAGAAGTCGGCAAAGAGCATGGCAACGGCATCGATAATGCTGGATAAACCGGACACCATGGCACCACCTGTGCCGACAGAATTGACCTCTACAGCCAATGGGAATGACATCCATCTGGGCTGGACCCAAGATCAGGTGAATGATGTATTTGGCTTCAAAATATTACGCGGTAGCAGGGGGAATGTAACTGCTGAAATTGCGAAAGTTACCTCCACCTCGTATATGGATTTTGGCCTGGCACCGGCCACGGAATATTGCTACAAGGTGGCTGCTTATGATGCGGCCGGGAACGAGTCCGCAGCCAGTGAAGAAGCTTGTGTAACCACAGGTGGCACAATATCCGGGCCATCCACTGTATCATTTTCTGCGGCAGCCTATTCGGTATCGGAAAACAGCTCGAGTATTACGATTACCGTCAGTCGTTCCGGAGATATATCAAAGGCGGTCAGTGTTGATTACTCGGCAAGCCCCGGAACGGCTGCTGACGGTGAAGATTTCTCCGCAGTTTCGGGAACTTTGAGCTGGGCTGCAAATGACGGCAGTGCAAAGACATTTGAGGTGCAAATTATTTCGGATAGTGCAACAGAAGGGGATGAAACCGTCAACCTCTCGCTGTCTAATCCTTCAGCGGATACTGCCATTGGAGCGAATGCCACAGCAATCCTGACTATCATTGATTATGTGGTGGGTGTCTGTAATGGAGAAATAACAAACAGCACCATTACTGAAGATACAATTCTGAGTGAACCCTGTTACAAGGTTCCAAATGGTATTCGGGTAGAAAACCCGGCAAAACTCACCATCAGCCCGGGGGTAAGGTTGGAGTTTGCTGCTGGCACAAAGCTACAGGTCAACAAAGGCGCTTCGTTGTACGCCGTTGGTCAGCAGGATCAGCCCATTGTGATTACAGCTATGGAGGCAACGCCGGGTTACTGGGGGGGGATCGAGTTTTACCGTAGTAACAGCATTAACAATCAGCTGGATTATGTGACGGTAGAATATGGGGTCATTAATATAGGTACGGTTTCCTTCCCATCTGATCCTGCACGCCTGAGTATCAGGAACACCGTATCCCGATACGCCAGCGATCTGGGAATATACATCTATGACAGCAGTGTTCAGTTGGGCTCTTTCGAGAACAACACGCTGACTCTGAATGATCGTCCGGTTAGCTTGCCTGCCGAAATGGTTGGGATGCTGGGGAGTGATAGTCGTTACAGCGGTAACACCGATGATCGGATTCATGTTTTTGACCAGGATATCGTTACGGCACAAACCTGGAAAAAACTGGATGTTCCCTACTATATGCAGGATGGCTCCAGATATGATATTGACGCGGCCTTGATCATCGAAGCTGGAGTTTTACTTGAATTCAACTCAGGCTCGAAGTTGCAAATTTCCAGCTCTGGTTCACTAAAGGCCATTGGTACAATGGCAGCACCAATCCTGTTCACAGGGTTGGAAAAAACCCCGGGTTACTGGGATGGCATCGAGTTTTATCGTAGTAACAGCACTAACAATCAGCTGGATTATGTGACGGTTGAATATGGTGTCATTAATATTGGCACGGTTTCCTTCCCATCTGATCCTGCACGTCTGAGTATCAGGAACACCGTATCCCGATACGCCAGCGATCTGGGAATGCACATCTATGACAGTAGTGTTCAGTTAGGCTCTTTCGAAAACAACACGCTGACTCTAAATGATCGTCCTGTTAAATTGCCTGCCGAAATGGTTGGAGTATTGGGGAGTGATAGCCAATACAGCGGTAACACCGATGATCGGATTCATGTTTTTGACCAGGATATCGTTACAGCACAAACCTGGAAAAAACTGGATGTTCCCTATTATATGCAGGATAGCTCCAGGTATGATGTTAATGCGGCCTTGATCATCGATGCAGGGGTTTCACTTGAATTCAACTCAGGCTCCAAGTTACAGGTTTCCAGTTCTGGTTCGCTAATGGCAATTGGTACTGAAACGGATCCTGTTCTGTTTACGGGACTTGAGCAAGTACCGGGTTACTGGGGGGGGATTGAGTTTTATCGCAGTAACAGTGCCGACAACCAATTGGATTATGTGATAGTTGAATATGCCGGAGCGGGAGACCCATTGAGTTCCGGAAACATTACTTCAGTCTGTTTTCCCTCTACACCCACACGTTTCAGCGTGACAAACAGCGTCATAAAGGACAGTTTCGGCTGGGGGGTTTACAGATATGGCGGTGAAAGTGATGGCTGCTATATCACGTTAACCAACAATACATACAGCAACAATGCATCGGGTGATTTCTGATATGCAAGCAGCATTCGGAGCAGCGGGGTGGCTTGTGTCACTCCGTTGCCAAGTTGCTATGCAGCCCGGTCTGGTTATGGTATTATCGGAAAGCTAACCTGCTGATATCTAACCTGTTAACAGATGAATGGTCTGCAGTTGAATGCCAGGTTTTTCAAACAAAACAAGGGGAGAAGAGAGATGACAGCGAAGGGAAATATGCTGATAACCGGGGTTTTTGTCTGCTCGATCTTTGCTTTGTCGGGTTGTATGAGTACGATGCCGGCAATGGGAGGAGGGCAGGGCGGAGGAACGGTTACCGGCTCAGCTGGTGGGGGTTCAACGCAGAATGCAAACAGCCAGCTGGCAAAGTGTGATGAAACATTGGGTACGGTATCGGTGTTTGAGGATCGCTCCTTGCCATGGTGGTCTATCTATCAACGGCGTGCACCAAGGTTGGGAAGTACCATTCCGGTGATCCGGCTTATGATTCAGCAATCCGGTTGCTTTGTAGTGGTAGAGCGTGGTGCGGCCATGAAGGCTATGGAAGCCGAGCGGGAACTGATGAGCTCCGGAGAGATGCGACAGGGAAGCAATTTTGGCAAAGGGCAAATGGTTGCTGCGGATTATACGCTTAGCCCATCGATTCAGTTTGCACAAAAAGGGACAGGGGGAGTAGGTGCGATTGCAGGTGCACTGTTTGGCCCTGTTGCTTCTGTTGTGGCGGGTGGCTTCAAGAAAAACGAAGCGGCAACAACACTCCTTCTGGTTGATAACCGAACCGGTGTACAGGTTTCCGCAGCTGTCGGAAATGCCAAGAATTATGACTTCAGCCTGTTCGGGGGCCTGTTCGGTGGAGCAGGGCTGGGTGGTGCCGGCGCCTTCTCAAATACCCCGGAGGGAAAAATTATTACCGCGTCGTTTGCAGATTCGTTTAACCAAATGGTCAAGGCGTTGAAAAACTATAAGGCCCAGAAAATAAAAGGGGGGCTGGGTAAAGGGGGCAGATTGGAGG
>JALSRO010000270.1 GCA_026984715.1 Chromatiales bacterium
TCGTACCGGCACCGCTCCTGATGGAAAAAAGGGACTCGCGTGGAAGGCCAAATATGCCAGTCTCGGAGCCAATGGTGTAGGGCTGCCATACATTTTTGACGGGCTGAATGAAAAAGGGTTGGCTGTCGGCACATTTTATTTTCCTGGCACTGTCGGATACATGCCCTACAAACCGGAAGATGCCGGTAAGACGATTGCGCCGTGGGAAGTGGGTTCCTGGATTCTGGAAAATTTCGCGACCGTCGAAGAAGTAAAAGCCAGTGCCGGAGAAGTGGTGGTGCCGGAAGTCGTCTTGAAAGCATGGGGATTTGCACCGCCGGTACATTATGTGGTGCATGACGCTTCGGGAAAGAGCATCGTGCTTGAATATGTCGATGGAAAACTGAACATCCACGACAACCCGCTGGGCGTGATGAGCAACTCACCCACATTCGACTGGCACATGACCAATTTGCGAAACTATATCAACATCTTGCATACCAATCTGCCACCGCTTCAGTTGGAGGGTGTCAAACTGACCCCCTTGGGACAGGGTTCCGGGATGCTGGGGCTTCCGGGGGATTTCACCCCGCCTTCGCGCTTCGTTCGGGCAGTGGCGTTCAGTCAATCCCTGTTGCCGTCGAAAACCGGGGAAGATGCTGTTCTGCAGGCGTTTCACCTTTTGAACAACTTTGACATCCCAAAGGGTGCGGCCCGGGACGAAAAGAAAGATGAACACGGCAATATTCTGGCTGATTACACGACCTGGACCAGCGCCAATGATCTCAAGCGCAAACGGTTCTATTTCCGAACTTACGATAACAGCCAGATCCGTATGGTCGATCTCATGGAAATGAACCTTGATTCAAAGGAGATTATTCAAATCCCCATGAAAGGGCAGGAGGTGATCAAGGAGCTTACCCCCTGAACGGCTCCCAATCCGCACCGTCTGCAAAAAGCGCCGCTCGTTTCTCGTTCTGCCTTTTGCAGACGGTGATTGGCTGCTGCGTTGGGGCGTTTGACTTGCGGTTGGTGGCTCAGGCGAGAAAAATTCGTTCCAGGGAGCCGACGGTCACGTTTCCGCGGCTATCTTCGGCTTCGATGTAATAGCGCACGTCGCCCGCGCCTGGCGGTAAACTTGCGGTGCAATAGTCCGCAGACACCGAAGCGCCGGTCTGGCTGGGATAGGGGCCGTGATGGGTCATCTCGATGCGCCTTTCTCCGGTGCCTGTACGCAGCACCAGTGTGACACGTTTCAGGCCTGAGACATCGTGGACGAAAGTATGGGCCGTGGCTTCCCTGGGAGCGGGTTCGAGACAGCCGTGCCCCCAGCGCTGTCCACCGGGGTTTTCGGGGGTGATCCAGGGAGGAAAGAGGGTGGGGCCGGTCTGGTCGTTCCCGGCCGCATCCCGGGCGGCAGATCCCAGCAAGCGCCATCCCAGGTTGGCGGCTTCGGTGACCTGGCTGTCCCAAACCGTCTGCCCGGTCCAGTACCAGTAGCAGCTGGTTTCGGCGGTCAGCATCAGTCGGATGGCCTGCGCCAGGGAAGGGTGCTCCGGGAAGTTGTCCTCGACCGTGTGAACCAGATTCTGCAAGGCGGTGAGGATCGCCCAGGAGTTGAGATCGGGGGAATAGGGCTGGTCGTAGCGGCTGAACCATTTCATGAATTGGGGATCGCCATTGTCGGCGCCGCTCCAGGACCCCGGCTCCAGATGGATGACCTGTGCAGGGTCGGGGGGGAAGCGTTCCAGGTAATCCTCGCTGGTGGTGAGTTCGAAACGGGGATCCTCCTTTAGCCAGTGGAGCATCCTGCCGGTATTGTGGCCATAGTAGCTGTCGGCGCCGCCACCGTGGTTGTCGCCGTCCGAGTGGAGAAGGAAGAAAGGGGGGTGCTTTGGATCGAAGCATCCGGTTGCGGCGATCTGGTCGTAAACCTGTCCCAGCACTTCCGGATATTGCAGGGCGCCAAATCCGCCCCGGGCGTCTTCATTGCCAATATAGCGTTCAGCGGGAATGGCGATGATCTTGTGGAGATTCCCCTCGGGGTCTTCGTAACCCACGTATTCCGGCCGCAGCAGGCTGGGTGATATTTTCGAACCGGCCCAGATGTTGTGGAGCTGGAGCCAGTCTTGCACCGCCGGGTTGACCTGTTCGGCCGGGTTGGGGGGCAACATGCCTTCCTCGATACCGGCGTAAGGATAGTCGCGGCAGGCGCGATAGCGGTGGATGGAGTCGTAGATGACCGCTTCGATACCGGCCTGTTTCAGAGCGGGGATCATGCGCACATGAAAGGCGGTTTCCGGGGGGAACAGGATCCGGGAGGCCTCGGTTCCGAAATGGTCGCGGATGAGGTCGCGGTGCCAGAGGATCTGGCGCACGATATCACGCGGGGGGATCAGAGGCATCAAGGGGTGGAAATGGCCGAAGGCGGAAAATGCCATGCGCGGATGCCCCAGTGAGGTGGTGGCGCCGGCCGTTGCCCGCAGGGCCTGCTTCCAGCCGGAGAAACGCCCGCCGCACAGGCCTTCCGCCTCGATACGGTCGAGTTGTTCGATCAGGCTGCCACTCCAGCTGGTGGACAGTCCCGCGTGGGGAAGGCCCGATTCGACATATTGCCGCACCGCCAGCGGCAGAAAGCCCGTATAGTTGCCAACCCGGGAACCGAAGATCTCTTCTTTCT
>JALSRO010000271.1 GCA_026984715.1 Chromatiales bacterium
TCGTCGTAGGCCTTGTGGCAGGTGGGTTTCCCCCGGCGGAGATCGTCATCGTCCATGGCGGGAAGGTCGTCGTGAACCAGGGAAAACACATGGATCAGCTCGATGGCACAGGCAGGGTCGTCGAGAGTGTCGATGGCGGCATCCACGGCATTGCCACTGGCATATACCAGCAGAGGACGGATCTGTTTTCCTCCGTTCATTGCCGCATAGCGCATCGCCTGGTGGAGTCGACCGGGGTGGGTGTCCGCACCGGGTAGCCAGCGCTCGAAGGCTGCTTCGATGCGGCGGCGGTACCGTTGCAGGGCAAGGGAGTCCATCATGATGAACTAATCCGCTTTGCTGCTGTTCTGTGTGTCGTCATCCAACGGGATCAGCTCGGGAACCCCGTCCTTCTCCGTCAGCAGCTGGACCCGCTGTTCGGCCTCTTCGAGTGCGCGCTGGCAATGGCGCGTCAGCTCGATGCCCCGCTCAAAGCTGCACAGTGACTCTTCCAAAGTGAGTTCCCCCCTTTCCATCTGCTCCACCAGGGTTTCAAGCTCCCGGAGGGCTGCCTCGAAATCGGGCAGGGACTCTTTGGTTTTGCTGTGTTTTCTGGTCACGATTTGGCTCATGCCGACAAAACAGAGGGGGATCATATCAAACTAACGCCGTCTCCGGTTAGCGGGTTGCTGAAAAACTTCACTATCGAGCCGACTAGCGGGATGGGGAGCGCCGTCTTCGCGGTGGAGATGCCCGGAAAAACGGGGACGCGGGAGTTGGCGTTTTTTCGGCCATGTGGTTGAAAGAGCCTGCAGCGGTCATTTACCCTTGTAAACTTCCATTTTCTTTCTCGAACTGGACCGTTTCAGGAGTGGTACGGGCAGTTACGGGCGGTTATACGATATATTCACTACTCGCCGAGAGTTACGATGGCACTAGACAGCAGGGAGGGTACCATGGCCGGGAAATGGGTGGCCGATGCACCAGTACGGCCCCCGTTGGACTGGAATAGTCCGCAATTCTGGGACGAAGGTGAACTCCTTGCAGAGCTGGAGCGGGTATTCGACATCTGTGACGGTTGTCGGCGCTGTCACAATCTGTGCAATGCATTTCCCACCCTGTTCGAGTTGATCGATGAGTCCACAACCGGGCAGTTGAGCGGGGTTTCCCGCCATGAGTTCTGGAAGGTCGTGGCCAATTGCCATCTCTGTGATCAGTGCTATAGCCGCAAGTGCCCTTACGTTTCTCCTCACGAATGGCGGGTGGATTTCCCCCGGTTGATGCTGCGTGCCAGGATGGTCCGTTATCGAAACGGCGGAGTAGGGTGGGGGATGCGGCTGCTCGCCTCTCCAGAGACACTTGGGCGAGTGGCGGCGCTTCCCCTGTTGAGACCGGTGATCAATGCAGCGATGAGGAGCGGCTTTTTGCGCAGGCTGGCCGGTGTGCATCCGGATGCGGTTCTTCCACCTTACCAGCGCAATACGGTGCGCCGGCTCTTTCGCAACCGGGTGATGGCGCAACCAGTACCTGCTCCCTCCGATGCGGCAGTGGTGCTGTTTGCCAGTTGTTATGGCAACTATCAGGAAGCGGGGTTGATTGCGGATCTCATCGCTGTTTTCGAACACAATGGAATTACCGTAGTACTGACGGAGCAGGAGCGCTGCTGCGCCATGCGTCATCTGGAGATGGGAGATCTGGCGGCGGTAGAGCGATCGCGGGATATGAATATCCCAATGCTGGCGGACTGGGTGGAGCACGGCTGGAGCATCGTTGCTCCCGTTCCCTCCTGCGGGTATCTGTTCAGACAGGGGTTGCCGTCACTGTTTCCTTCGGATCCCCGGGTGCGGAAGGTGGCCGGGGCGCTGTTCGACCCCTTCGAATACCTGGCGATGCGTCACGACAAGGGGTGTCTGAAGACCGATTTCAGGCATCCCCTTGGAGTGGTTTTATACCAGCAGCCGTGCCATCTGGAGGCGCAGCGTATCGGAATGCAGAGTTGCGCCATTCTGAGCCTGGTGCCGCAAACCCACGTCGAACCCATGGTGCGATGTTGCGGCCATGGGGGCAGTCATGCCATCCGGGCGGTCTCCCACCGTGCTGCTCTTGCAATGGCCACTCCTATAGTAGAGCGGATCAGGCAGATCATCCCCGAACACTACTGCAGCGACTGTCCCATGGCAGGGCGCCAACTCGAAAGCGGGTTGGCCGATGGCAGCCGGGCGGAGCATCCTGTGACACTGTTACGCCGGGCATACGGTATCTGAGAGGGCCCGAAACGGTTTTCCCGTCGTTGGGCTGGCTGTTTGCCAAAGCACGGCACTCTCCTCTGCTTCTGCCGGGTTGATGTCCATGCTGGAAAGAGTGTCGTTACAGAGGGTTGCGGATATGGCTCAAGGGAGAATTCACTTGTGACATCGGGGGTTGCATGGGAGAATGGAATCCATGAGAAGAACAATACCGGCCCGGGGCGTCCCTCTCGAGGCGGGCAGTCCTGTGCCGCGGTTGGCGGGTCGATAGTACGCTGTACGAGGTGGCTGTCTGTGCAGCCCCTTGCCCGGCCTTCTGTCTTGTTGTGGGTGCGTCCGTTTTTGGGGGTGGAGCGGTGTCAGTGATGGAAATGCAACCTGTATGGAGTGGGAGTGGAGCGAGTGAGCCGTAGCGGC
>JALSRO010000272.1 GCA_026984715.1 Chromatiales bacterium
GGTCTATCATTTCGCCGCGCTTACGGGCGTTGGCCAGAGCATGTATGAAATGGCCGCTTACGTGGATACCAACTGTACCGGCACGGCGAGCCTTCTGGAAGCCATCGTCAGGCGGGGGCGGCCCTATCCAAGGTTGATTCTGGCTTCGTCCCGGGCCGTTTACGGCGAAGGGACCCACCGCTGTCCGGCACATGGGATCGTCTATCCGCCGGTACGCAGCAAACAGGCGATGGAGCGGGGGGACTTTTCTATCACCTGTCCATTGTGCAGTGAGTCGGCGCTCCCCGTGGCCACTTCGGAAGACCGGCCTCTCGCCCCAATCTCCCTGTATGGTTTGACCAAGAAGCAGCAGGAGGAACTGTGCCGGTCTGCGGCAGGCACCTATTCGCTTCCGGTCATCCTGCTGCGCTACTTCAACGTCTATGGCTCCAGACAGTCATTGCGCAATCCCTATACCGGGATCGTGTCGATTTTCTACAGTCGGATTCAGGCGGGACAACCCGTCTCGGTCTATGAGCATGGGATTCCCCTGCGCGATTTTGTCCATGTTTCCGATGTGGTGCGGGCCAACGTCGCCGCTCTCGATGCCGAAGTACCTTCAGGCACCTGTATCAATATCGGTACTGGACAGCGGCATACCATCAGTGAGGTTGCCGAACATCTGGCCGCTGCACTGGGAAAGGAGGCCCGCCTGGAGGACAGAGGAGAGTTCCGGGTGGGCGACATTCACGCCTGCTTCGCTGACCTCCGGTGGGCCCGGGAAGGATTGGGTTATGAGCCGTCGGTCACCCTGGCAGCGGGATTGAGGGAGTTCGCCGCCTGGGCCCGGGAACAGCCGGTCCAGGACCGATACCAGCAAACCGTGGACGAACTGCAACGCCACGGTCTGTTCGGCAGGGTACGTTCAGCCTCATGACGCAGACCCGCCGCCGGGTGCTGCTGGTGGCAGAGGCGGTGACCCTGGCCCATGTCACCCGCCCCCTGGTTCTGGCCAAGTCCCTGGATCCCGCCCGTTACGAGGTGCATTTTGCCTGCGCCCCCAGTTACGACCGCTTTTTAGCGGGGACATTGATCCGCCCCTGGCCGCTGTGGAGCATCCCCCCGCAGCAGTTCATGGCGGCGCTGGCCCGGGGCGCTCCCGTCTATGACTACCGTACCTTGGAACGATATGTCGAGGACGATCTTGAGCTTCTGGACGAGATCCAACCCGATCTGGTGGTGGGGGACTTCCGCCTTTCCCTCGCGGTCAGTGCGGCGCTTCGGAAATGTCCCTATGCCGCCGTTACCAATGCCCATTGGAGCCCCTATTCCGCCTGGCGCTCGTTTCCCCTGCCCCAACATCCGGCGGCCCGGTTGTTGGGAGTGGAGCCGGCCAGCCTGCTGTTTTCCCTGATCCAGCCGCTGGTGTTCAGGCTGCATGCCATAGCGTTCAACCGGCTGCGCAGACGCCATGGGCTGCCCCCTCTGGGAAATCTCCAGCATGCCTACACCCACGGCGACTATACCCTCTATGCGGACACCCCGGGCCTGGTGCCGACCACTGGTTTGCCAGACAACCATATTTATTTAGGGCCCCTAATCTGGTCTCCCCCGCTACCGCTTCCCGACTGGTGGTCCGAGCTTCCTGGTGACAGGCCGCTTCTCTATCTTACCCTGGGTTCCTCCGGCCGGGTGGATCTGCTTCCTCAACTGGTAGCTGTTCTTGCCGGCATGCCGGTTAGCACTGTGATTGCGACTGCAGGCAGAGAAGTTGTCGAACCGGTCCCCGGACGTGTCTGGGTCGCGGATTATCTTCCGGGGTTGGCGGTGGCGCGTCAGGCCAGCCTGGTCATCTGCAACGGTGGCAGTGCCACCGTCTATCAAGCGCTTGCAGAAGGTGTTCCGGTACTCGGAATCGCTTCCAACATGGATCAGCATCTGACCATGCGGGCGGTGGAGGAATGCGGTGCTGGAATTCTCATCAGGGCGGAAAAAACAAAGCCGGATGGTTTTCGCCGGATGGTGCTGGCGTTGCTAGGAGTACCCACCTATCAGGATGCTGCGGCAAAGATTGCGGCTGAATTCAAGGCGTATCCAGTCGTGGAGCGCTTCCTGAATTTCGTTTCTTCCGTTCTAGGTTGAAGGATGCCTGTCTTGGCGCAAGTTGGGTATTTCTTGTGGCCAATACCGATTAAGTATATATAAAGCAATACTCTATGTAGAGAAAATTCCTGTGTTAGTATGCAACACTTCATCCTGAAATGACCCAAAGGGGAATGTCACTGATGTCAATTGATAGATTCCGCAAGATACTGGTAATGTGTGTCTTGGCAGGCACCCTCGTTTCTGCTGGCTGCAGGGTTAACGAGTACACGCCCGAGGAATACTTCGTAAAGGCCCAGAAACTGTTTCGGAAAGGGGAAATCACGGGGGCTATTTTGGAGCTCAAGAATGCCTTGCGCAAGGACCCTCAAATGGTGCAGGCTCGCTGGCTCTTGGGGCGTATCTATTTGCAGCAGGGTTTGGGGGCATATGCCGAGAAGGAGATTCGTAAGGCGATGAAGTTCGGTCTTAGTTCCGACGCTGCCGCCATTTCACTTGCCCGCGCACTGCTGCTGCAGGGCAAATACGAGGAGGTGGCCCGTTTCGATGCAGAGGGAAA